>JASFIG010000274.1:0-6664 GCA_050122795.1 Desulfobacterales bacterium | reverse complement strand
CGTAATCCTGTTTCGGTTTGGGTGGTTTCGGCGCAATCCCGGCCAAATCGGTTGGGATCTGCAGCTCTTTGGCGCAATCTTTGATGACAGCAGCATCTATCTTTTTTAAATCATTGGAAAAGCCCGTCAATAGCGCAAGATCGCATATCACGTTAATGAGCCGGGGCGTGCCGCTTGAAAAATTATAAATTTCCCGGATGGCGTTCGGTTTGAAGATTTCTTCGGTGGCACCTGCCTGTTTGAGCCGGTGCTGGATGTATGCTGCTGTTTCAGGCTCTGAGAGTGGCTTGAGCCGATAAAGTACGGTGATTCTTTGCCTGACGGCCTTATTTCTTTCATCTAACAGCAATTGATTGAATTCGCTCTGGCCGACAAAGAAAATGTTGAGCAGTTTGCGGCTGTCCAGTTCGATGTTGGACAGCAAGCGAATCTGCTCGAGCAACGGGGAGTTTAACCGTTGGGCCTCATCGACAATCAGCAATACGGTTTTTTCGGCTGCATATGATTCCAGCAAAAACTGTCTGAATTGAACCAAAAACTCACCCTTGCTGGTGAATGTTTTGTTCATGTTAAATTCTTCAGCAAGCAGCTTGAAGAAATCCAGTATCTCCAGGTCCGGATCCGGTATGGTGGCAATGATGGCCTGGACCGCGGTTATGCGAATCAGGGCGTTTATCAGCAGGGTTTTGCCGGTTCCAATGTCACCGGTCAGGACCAGAAACCCCTTGTTCTCCATGACCCCATATTTAAGGCTTGCCAGCCCTTCTTTGTGCTTGTCGCTCATCCACAGAAACCTGGAATCCGGGCTGATATTAAATGGTTTTTCTTCTAGCTGGTAATGACTCAGATACATTTGTTTGATGCTTTCGTTACGATATTATGAGTATTCGTGCATAGCCGCTGCACAATGCTAAGTGAATCGGCAGGGGTTAGTTTAAAATACAAGAGCAAGTAATATGCCATAGGACTGAAGACGGAGCGAATGAGCGCGCGGCGACCTGTGAGATAGCCGCCAGGATAAATTTATATTACTAAAATAATTGAGAATTTCCTGTAAGAGCTGACCCGGCAGCGGCAGTAAAATTCTCGCTGTAGAATTATAGACGGCATATATTTGTGTAGAAATATGGGTAATGATTTACACACAAAAGTGAACTGAATAACCCAATCACATGCTTAATTGAAGTGATGATTTTGTTATTTGGTGCAGTGCTGAAAAAAGAGGCCTGAGTGTTACGGCTCAGACCTCTAACCAAGGGAGGTGCAAATAAAGACTTTCGATTATCTTACCTGCGTTTATGCGAATGTTTCCGCTTTTTTTTTATTTTCCATCTGCCAAGGCCGGAAATGACAACCAGGCCGGAGCCCACCATCAGCATGGCTGCCGGTTCATCGATCTGCATCCCAAATCCTGAACCTCGGTGGATGTCAGGTTGATTGTTCACAAGCGTTGCCCCTACAGCGCCCGCGAACCAGAAAACGAATAAAAGCATGCATATAAAAAAATGCTTTTTTGTCATGCCGCCTCCGCGGCTCGTTTGTGTTTAGCAGGGGGGATTATAATATGCTAATCATCCTGATATCCCTAAATGCAAGATTTGAACCAGAAAAGGTCAAATTTAAAAAGCGATTTAATATTTTGAATTTTATGTATAAATATATTTAATTACCGATAGCTCGATCAAAACAAATTGCAAATTGCTATGTAATTGTAAAATAAATTACACATATTTAGAACCAATTTTCCACACAATTTGTAGAGCGTTTGTCATATTAACGTTGCGATACAGGCAGTTTTTTGAGTCTTTTCGGGTTATTCGTAACGTCTAAGATAGCTTAGTCCAAACGCTCTGATGATTAAGGCTTGAAACGTAGCCGAGTCCGAATGCGAAGCTTCAATGGCGAAAAACTGGCCCGTGCGCGGGCACACCATGCCGATGACATTCATGCGCAAGTGACCCCCGTGTTGGGTCACGCGGGTTTTTAATCCCTCTCATGGCTACGTTGGACCTGATTTTCTTTGCTGATGTAGCCATGAAAGGCTTCGGCGGTCCAAAAGGTTCGTTGCGCCTGCTGGGGCTGATGAATCAAATTGGTTAGTTGTGAAGCCTGCTGATCGTTGATAAGGGTCATTGGAGCTGGCCGTTTTTTGACGATCAGCCCATCAACACCGCAGCAATTGAAACGGTTGATCCAGTTTCGTATAAAAACAACAACATAGCGGGTGTCAGGTTTATAACAATTTCAAACTGTTACAACCTGCTAGGGTGCTTATTAACAAATATGACAAACGCAACATATTTATGACAACCGCTATATATTCATTGCAAAATTCAGCTACAGCTGTGCATAACCTGTTGAAATTTGTGCACATCAGGTGTCCAGTATTTTATAAATACGCACCCGCAAGCTAGCGGGCGAATTCTTAACAATTTGAAATCATTTAATAACTAAAAAATTATCTGTGTGGCACAGATTCTGCAGAATCAAAATGAGCCCGCAGCATATATCCCAGGCCGGACAACCCCGCTACGAGGTTTTGGTATGAAAGATGAAAAACGAACGGTTCTGATCGTTGATGATGAGGAACTGGTGCTGGATGTTGAGGCGCTCATGATGCAAAAGATGGGCTTTCATACCCTCAAGGCAAGTAGCCCGGAAAAAGCATATCAGATTTACGAAATCGAAAAAGACAATATCGATCTGGTAATCTTGGATATGCTCATGCCGGGCGACAACGGCGCCGAAGCTTACCAGAAGCTGAAAAAAATCAATTCCGGCATAAAGGTCCTGGTTTCATCAGGCTTCTGGTGTGATACGCATGCTAAACAGATCCTGTGTGACCGGCCGAACAGTTTCATTCAAAAACCGTTTAAGTACGAAGAACTCAATGAGAAGGTAGACTCAATCCTCTCCAAGTAGTTCAAAAAAAGCAACATCATAAATGATGTTGCTTTTTTTGTCAGTAATTAGTCAAATAGTTGATTCGTTGAATAGTTAAAGAAGAATACATCTATAGATTGAATGATCATAAGACAGGAATCAAGCAAAAACCTGCTTGAGCTTCTTCAGTAAACACTTGACGATCGCTGGCTGTTGCTGGCTCCAATCCCGAAGGCATTGCTCAAATCGCTTTCATGCAACGAAGGGAACATCATAAAAAAAGGCAACGTCATACATGACGTTGCTTTTTTGGTTAAATGGTTAACCAGTCAATTAGTCAAACGATTTCATCTTTTTTGACTATTTGACCAATTAATTTATCCCGCGTGTCCCGTAGCTCCGGAAGATGGTACCGGGGTTAAATACATCGAAGATGTAAAGCTTAGCGGATTTAACTGGGACGATTTAACCCAAGAAAATTATCGAGCAGTTACCGGATGTGGACTATTTCGAGGCGGAGCTGAAGGACGGCGTTGTCATGCTCAAGCCGCTGCGTATTTACGATACCAGCCTGAAGAAGGTTAGATCAAAAAATGAAAAAGCTCGGTCTGCAGGAAAATACGGTGAAAGATTCTATTGAATGGGCGCGATCAAAGTTGTAATCGATACCAATGTTCTCGTTTCTGCCTTGCTGTTTGGAGGTGTTCCGGGTGATCTCGTTACCTTATGGCAGCGCAGTAAAATTAAACCAGTGGCTTCCAAGAAAATCATTGACGAATACCTGCGCGTGTTAACCTATCCTCAATTCGAACTTTCTGAAGACGACATCAATTTCCTGCTGTATCAGGAGATCCTATCTTACTTTGATATTATCTCTGCCCGGACTGGTCCCCGGATTGTAAAAAAGGATCCTGCAGACGACAAATTTATCAGATGCGCTATGGTGGCCAGAGCCAAATATATTATCTCCGGTGACCAACACCAGCTTGCCCTGAAAGCATTTCAGAAAATAAAAATTCTCTTACCCGCAGAATTCTTGAGTACGCTTTAGGTTTACGGCAGTCGTAAAAAACAATGCCAAGTGTTAATATACCGCAGATGTCCCTTTTGTTTATTATAATATATGTTGACATAAAGTAATTTTGTATATATTGTATACAAAAATTATTTTGTGTATGGAGGCGCTTCATGAAAACAAATACAGTGTCAGCAAGGTTGGATTCCGAAACAGCAGAAAAGCTCGAGTTGTTAGCTAAAGCAACCGCCAGGTCCAGATCCTTTCTGGTCGCTGAGGCGATTGAAGCATATGTCGAAGATCAGGCCTGGCAAATTGGGGCTATCAAGAAAGGCATCGAGCAAGCCGAAAAGGGTGAATTTGCTAAAGAGCGGGAAGTAAGAAGAACATTTAAAAAGTGGGGCGTAAATGAAAATTAAATGGGTGCGTCTAGCGCTGGATGACCTGGATGCAGCCGGGGAATTTATTGCGCGAGATAATCCTGAAGCGGCTAGCCGGATGTTAAAGCGAATATGGGATGCGGTGCAGTTGTTAGCCGAGCACCCGGATGCCGGCCGAGCCGGCAGGGTTCCGGGCACTCGCGAGTTGGTGGTCG
This sequence comes from Desulfobacterales bacterium, assembly GCA_050122795.1. Lineage (GTDB taxonomy): Bacteria > Desulfobacterota > Desulfobacteria > Desulfobacterales > JAHEIW01 > JAHEIW01. The sequence goes on along the minus strand of JASFIG010000274.1, from coordinate 2,171 downwards.
CGGACACAGCTTTCGTCATCCCCTATCGAGTTGTTGAAAATACGGTGCAGATTCTTAGGGTTTTACATGGTAAAAGAAAATGGCCTGAACGTTTCTCTCATTCAAAATAAAAAAAGCAGCGTCGTAAGTGACGCTGCTTTTTTTGTAGTCAATTCGTTAAATGTTTAAATGGTCAATTAGTCTGTGGATCTAATCCATTATTAACGATTTAACTATTCAACCAATTGACTAATCAACTAAACCCAGACTATTTGACTGTTCGACTACTTGACCATTTAACTAATCAACTATTTAACCAACTAACCCGTCCTGGAGTTGAGCTCCAGCGCCTTGAGTTTCGCCCGCAGGCGCTTGTTGTCCTCCCACAGTTTGATATTGCGCTCGCGTTCGCTATTTATGAGTTTTTTAGCCTTGCCGACCAGGGCTTTCTGATACCCCCGGGTCTGTCTTTTAATCTCCTCGTTTTGCGACTCGACCTGAAGCTGCAGCTTTTCAAGCCCTGCCTCGATTTTTTCCAGGCGCTGATGAAGTCCGCTATCAACGGCCTGCTCCGCACCGGATACCTGGCCCTGTCTTTCATAAGCGCTCGAGTCGTACAGCCCGATAATACCCAGCTCGTTGATTACGATTTCAACAATGCGGGTGTCGATTTGCCGCAGTTCGTCTGCAAAACCGTATACCAGCGAGGAGTCACACAGCAGGTTGATCGTGCGCGGAATCCCCTTCGAAGCCCGGTAAATCGCATCGATGGCATCCGCAGAAAAAGTGTCGCCCCTTCCGCCGGCCTTTTTGAGCCGGAACACAATGTAATGGCGTGTTTCTTGCTCGGTCAGGGCCTCCAGGTGGTAGTTGACGGCGACGCGCTGGCGGAACTGGGCCAACGAGGGATTTTTAAAGCGCGCTTTGAGCTCCGGCTGGCCCACCATAATAATCTGCAGCAGCATCCGCTCATCGCTCTGGAAGTTAGACAGCATCCGGATTTCTTCCAGGGTGGCATCACTCAAATTTTGGGCCTCGTCGATGATCAACAGCACCTGCTTGCCCTCGACATATTGGTCTAGCATAAACTTGTACAGAATCTCCAGGTTCTTGGCTTTGTTATTGAGCTTGTATTTCAGATCGAAACTCTGCATCACATAAATAAAAAACTCATCTGCAGTCACATTGGTGTTGAAAATCACCGAGGGAACAACACTGTCATCGAAGGTATTCAAAAGGTAGCGGATCAGGGTGGTTTTGCCCGAACCTATTTCACCGGTCATCAGAATAAAACCCACGTTATCATTGAGACCGTATTCAAGGCATGACAACGCATTTTTATGTTTGGGCGTGAAATACAGATAGTCCGGATTGGGGACGATCTGAAACGGCTTTTCCGTTAACCCGTAAAAGTCTTCGTACATGGTTCAAACCCTTCGGATATCATTAATTCGTCAATTCGTCGATTGGTTAAGTCGTGTGATCTCGACGAAGTAGATAATGAATTAGCCACAGACCCACACAGACTATTACTATACTTTTCCTCTGACGACACGCCTCCCCGCAAATACTGCGGGCAGGCTCTGTCAGAGGAAAAACTCAGTCGCCCTTTGGGCGATTTTTTTTATTTGGTTATTTTATGACTTAAGTAGTAGTTTGATACTTAGTAGTCTATAAATGGCCGTTAATAAACTAATCGCGAAGCGATAGCCAGTTTTTGTTCGGCCAAGAGCCGAAGGCGGGTCGGCCGAACAAAAGTTTGTGTGTGTCTGCGTGGGTCTGTGGCTAATTAAACTCTTATTATTCAGTATAAATCAGCAATAGTATTAACTGCGGTAGCGCGAGTAGCCGGATTTTTGCTTATTCATCACAAATCCTAAAAACTTCTCCTTTGGAATCGCATCCATGGCCTTGCGCACATTGCGCATGGCGGTTTTGCCCTCTTCGACCACCATAACGATGCAGTCTACATAGGGCGTCAGGGCCAGGGCATCGGCGGTTCCCAGCAGCGGCGGCACGTCAAATATGATATACCGATCATCGTAGCGTGTTTTCAACTCATGCACAAGTTTTTTCATGCGCGGCGAATCCAGCAGCTCCGCGCTGTCTTCAAAGGTCCTGCCGCCGGAAATAACCGTCATTTTGTCGATACCCGGCCAGATGATAAATTCATTCAACGGGCGTTTATCCAC
>JASFIG010000273.1:0-6667 GCA_050122795.1 Desulfobacterales bacterium | reverse complement strand
CCTTGTTGTCAAACCCGGATACCAATCTGTGAAATGTCGGGGAGGTGTCATCGATACCGGCCAACTCGCGGCACATGTTTTCAAAGAGAATGTAGGCCGTGTAGGTTCCGTACATCATATACATGTGGATTTCCCACATGCGTCGGCAGGTGTTGATCGTTTCTTCAAAGTTGTCTAAAAGTTCTATATTTGTTGCCTCATCCAGATTCAGGGCTTTGAGGTTTTCATAGCGCTCCAAAATTTCTTTTATAAAACCGTCCCACAATCCTACGTAATCTTCTATAAAGGGTAAAATTGCTTTGCGAAATCGTTCTTCTCTGCGTTGTTTTTCTTCTTCCGATTTGACCAACAGCAGTGTCAGGTAGCCACCGCCTTTCATAAATCGCCAGTCCCAACCTTTAACGGTCGGTAGGCTCAACTTCTCAGCACCATACTGCATGCCATGGCGGCAAAAATTAATCCAAAACCAGCCAAACATGGGTGTCCACGGCGGTATGGAGTGGGTGCCGTCCAAAAACCATGCCGGTGATTGCTCGAAATCCCTCTCGGGATCGAATTCCAAACCGGGAACTACATCATAAACTTTCATATTTACCTCCTTTCTGAGGGTTGAGATACCTAATGAATCGGTTTTACAATATGCGAGTGCGGTTTCAGCATACCGCGTTTGCTGGTGAGTCCTATGTATCTGGCGTCAGGTGTCCTTTTATATCTTCAACCGTTTCCCGTAAATCCAGTTCTTGCAACCGCTTGATGCAGGGTATGCCTTCGCGGCTGTAACCCATGGACCGGTAGTATTCGTCCAGCAAATGATCAAGATTACTGACAATCTGATCAGTAGACGGGCCGGCTTGACACAAGGGCTCAGACCGCATGCGTACGGGTAGCGTATCGTCTTTGCGGCTGAATCCTTCGCGTACGTTGAAACAGCGTTCTATACAGACGATACGTTCGCCGATTTTCAGCAAGTTTTTAGCCTCTTTAAAATCTTCGATGCCGGTTGCTGCCTGAAGAAGCCGGGCATACATTGAGGTGTCCAGTCCCGTATTCCCAAAAGTACAGGCGATAAGGGAATCCTCGAGGGCCTGTTCCTTCTGGACACGGGCAATTAAATCGCCTTTGCTGTTTTCGACAAGCGGGTCCGCCTGGCCGGTAAATTCTTCCCGTGGGCGGCCATACATGTGACTGCCACCGATGTTGGAAGTGGCCATACTCAGAGCATACCCTTTAACCCCGCGCGGCTCATAGCCCGGAAGTTCAAGGCCTTTGATATGCATGGCAAATGCTTCGGCGCCGGCACCGATTTGCTCCGCGGCCCTTTTGACTCCTTCTCCGAGCAGTCGGCCGAAGCCTTCTCTCTTGCCGATTTTTTCAATTATCAAAAATATAGCATCTTTATTGCCCCAGGTAAGCTTCAAACCATCGGTATCAGCAGTTGAAATCATGCCTTTGCTATACAATTCGCAGGCAAAAGCGATGCAAACACCTGTGCTGATCGTATCAATACCGAGGGCATCGCAGAGCGCATTGGCATCGATGATAAACTGTCTATCGGTAAGACCGAGCAGGGGACCGAAAGCAAAAATGGTTTCGTATTCAGGGCCATCTATCTGTGAACCGTCAAAAGGCCCCCGGGAAACGTTGCGCATACCGCCGCAGCGGGTCATACAAGCATAGCAGCCTGCCCGGGCCTTTTTTAATTCAAAGAACCGGTCTCCGGATATTTCTTCGATGGTTGCAATGCTTCCTTCGCAGTAATTTTTAGTCGGCAGGATACCCAGATTGTTCACTATTGTTGTGATGTACGGTGTCCCCAGACTGGCCATAGTTTTTTTGCGGGGATGTTTTTTTAATATGTCGATCTGCATTGTGAGCAGTTTTTTGAAGGTTGACGGGTCAAACGCGGTTGGTCTTTTGATTGGGGCATTTATAGAAAGCGCTTTGAGGTTTTTAGAGCCCATGACGGTTCCCATGCCGCCGCGGGAGGCCGTGCGTTCTCCGGAGTGAATGACCGCATAGCGAACCCGTTTTTCACCTGCTGGTCCGATGCAGGCTGATTCAGTGCGAGGGCCGTGTCTTTTTTTCAGTTGTGCCTGTAACCGGCGATAATCCAATCCCCAGAGGTCGTCTGCGGCAAGAAAATGGACACCCTCAACGTCTATGTGGATGTAAATTGGAGCCCTAGCTCTGCCTTCTACAATGATGAGATCATAGCCGGCGTTCTTCATCCACACGCCGAAATTCCCACCTGATATGGAGCGGAAAATGGTTCCGGTCAGAGGGCTTTTTGACATTACTGCCCACTTGGAAAATCCTTGAAGCCCTGTGCCTGCAAAGACACCGACCAGCAGAAGCAATTTATTTTTATGAGAGAGCGGGTCAACAGCAGGTGCGAGTTCGTCATAGAGATATTTTGAGCCCAGCCCCCGGGCCGAAATAAAGTGCTTGATGGTTTGCGGGGGAATAGATTCTTCCCTTGAAGAAGAATCATTGAGGTTAATTCTGAGAAGCCTTCTGTTGATTGTGCTCATGGTTCACCTGCACGGGTTTCACCCCGGTCTTTTGATCCCGACGCGCGTCGTCAGTGTGCACCGATATCGCTTGCCTGCTGTTGAATGGCAGGCCTCCGACACAAAATGAAGGCCAAATTTGTCAACCCGGTCAAAAATTCAATTAATGAATCTTCAGATGGGTCACTCTATTTGCGACACGATTGTTCGTGTTAGTCCCCATGCAGCATACAGCCGACCGTCACCCGCCAGGCATTACCTTGATTTTGCAACGGACCGAAGCTTTCATATTGATGACAATTCTGGTGCAAAATTCAGATATTAATATGTCCGGAAGGCACCAGGATTTTACAACCGTAGTTGGAAACCAGTTGAAGCAATTGAAGCGTCAACGACTGGTAAGCCGGGTTTTGAAGCATTTCGCCAATTACTTCTAGGTTATCGGCCCGGGTTTCATCGACCACATACGGTGTGGCTCCCACCACGACATTCCAGCCACCTGCTATCGTAACCCCAAAACGTTTCATCTCCGGAAGGTGAATCTTTTCTTCGAATTCAAGAAACGTATAATAATCGGCAGGATTGATGTTGAAATGCTGGTTGAATTTATATCCATGCTCAATGTCCGGGATATCCGGTTCCATCGATTCAATCGGAACAAGCAGTTTGGTTTGATAATTCTCTACCAGACGCAATAACCTATGTCGAAGATCAATGTAAAAGGGGGCCATGATTAGGCTTTCCACCTCTGAGACGGATCCTGAAATACCCTCGGTGATAAAATAGGGGCCTTCACCGGAAGCGACATGCCAGGAGCCGACTATTTTCATAAGACCGGATTTATTTATGCGTGGCACATACTCTTCTGTAAAATAGGCATCAAAATCCGATTTGGCGGAATGTTGAACGTTCCAATATTGGATTAGTTTTACTGGCATCGCTTTGCCTTGATTACTGAAGGAGTCCGGTATCCACCAGAATCTTACTGCCGAATCCGTTGACCATTGTAAGCAGCTTTGCTGTGAGCTGCCGATAGCGATCACTGCCGATGACGTCCATGATTATTTTGACGCTGGGGCAGGCTCCCTCAACGACCATGTTGGGACCCGGCCCGATGGCGACATACCATCCGCCGATCACTTTGACGCCTAAAGCTTCCATGATCGGCAGGTGTTCATCTTTTATGAATGCCATATAATCATCGTATTTCTCGTAGATGACATCATAGTGGTGGTTGAAACGATAGTTTTTATCTGCGGGCACGATGCCCTCGATCGGGCCGGTGTGCACCAGCAGTTTGCTTTTGTAATTGGTAATCAAAAAATGCAGCAGGTGACTGAGCTTTTTGAATTCATCGAGCTGAAGCAGATTATGGACGTTTTTAACCGAGTCGGCGATACCCTCCATGATGTAGAAGGGGCCTTCGCCGGAGGCGACATACCAGGAACCAACGATTTTTAGATAGCCGGATTCATTGATGCCCGGGATATAGCTCTTTACCACAAACTTACTGAATTCATCTTCCCGCTCAGAGAGCACATCCCAATATTGAATGAATTTTACGGTCATGCGATCACCCTTTTTGATTTTCAGGGCTTAAGCGGGGTTTCCATTCTTTAATGCATCGCTCGGCCGCCATCCACCAGCAGCGTCTGGCCGGTCATAAAATCGCTTTCAGCCGATGCCAGGAAAACCGCTGCCCCCGTCAAGTCTTCGGGCCTTTCAAGCCTTCGCAGTGGTGTTTTGGATGTGTCGTATTTGCTTACGTCGGATAGGCTTCGGCTGGCCTCTGTGTCGGTAAAGCCTGGCGCCACGCAATTGATGCAGATATTGTAGGGCCCCAATTCCACGGCCAGCGCGCGAGTCAGACCAATGATCCCGCCCTTGGATGACACATAATGGGCAAAACCATGGGAGCCGGTGAAAAAGACCTCGGATGCCAGATTAACAATTTTGCCGTAGCCCTGTTCCTTCATGAAGGGAAAGACGGCTCTGGCAGCTAAGAATGCGCCTTTTACATTAACCGCCATAACCAGATCCCACTCGGCCAAGTCGATTTCATAAAAAGGCTTGCGCTTTATTCCGTCATAAATGGCGGCATTGTTGACCAGAATATCAATCCGGCCAAACGCCCGGGCGGCTTCTTTGGCCATTGCCAGGGTATCTGCTTCTTCGGCAACGTCGGCTTGAAACAAGGTGGCCTGCGAGCCCAGACGTTCGATTTGCCTGACCGTCTCTTTTAGATTTTCCATGTCCTTTCGGGTAACAGCCATTACCCGGGCACCCTCCTCGGCCATTTTAAGGGCAAAAGCCCGGCCGAGCCCCTTGGCAGCACCGGTCACGATGGCGACTTTATCCTTCAAGCGCATATTGATTCCTCGTTTCGATTATTCCGTCTCCCAATCCCCTGAATCCGCAATCCACAATCCGCAATTAATACTCTCTGCCTTTTTCTTCCCAAATCTTCGGTAGCTCAAAGTCCTCAGTGATGACTTTAAAGCAGTTATACGAGCTGCCGCGACCAATGCCGCCGCAGGAATGCAGATTGGAAGAGCAGATGTACATATTCTTAACATTCGGGATTCGGTAATTGGAAATTTCCGGAACCGGCCGGAAACGGTCATGCATCGAGAGCATCATGGCGCCCTCGGCCCAGCCCCCTTCCTTCATATCCGGATGGCGATAGGAGACATCCAGAGGCGTCTGTATATTGTGGGCAATCACATTGTCCCAGGTCATATTGGGCGCATAAATCTGCCAGTCATTGAGCATGTGGTCGACGATTTCGCGCTTCATTTTTAGCCATTCCCGCTCACTGAAAAAACGTAGCGGGGCGGCAAATTCTTCCAGCAAAATGGTGTGCTTGCCTTCCGGAGCGCGATTTTTGTCCCAGATACTGTCAGGGGCAGCCAACAAAAACATTTTACCCGGGCTGGGAAAACCCTGGGTAAAGATTTCAGACATGTAGTTATAGGCCATGTAGTCTTCATCCTTGGGTCCCATGTAGAGACGAGGTTGCTCTCCCAGGTCGGGGTTGTAGCTTTTGGCCTTGTAATCCGGCAGCTCGTGAAGGGCGACATTACCCCAGAATATCTGGGCCCGATCGTAATCGATATTCTTAATGCGGTGCACCAGCCGATCGGCTAATTTGGTATCCCTCAACATGCGTAGCATGGTCTGTGGCACACCCAGGTCGCTGACGACCAGCCTACGCGCTTCAATCTCAGCTCCGTTGACCAGTTTAATCCCAACCGCCCGGTCTCCTTCCAGGAGAACCTTGTCGACTTCACTCTCTACAAAAAATTGGCCTCCCATGGAGCTGAAAGAACGCTGTAGAGAGTGCGTGATGGCATGGGTTCCCCCGGATACGATAGCGGCAGATTCCAGTGAGAGCACCAATCCGAGCATATGAACCACCTGGTAAACGCCCATGGCATCCACCGGGAAAGAGCCCGAAGAAGTGGCAATCGCACGCATGAACAGCACGCGCAATTCGGTGCTCTCAAAAAGATCCCGCGCCACCTGGATGCCATTCATGTAATGCCAGACCGGATCGAAACCGTATTTATCTTCCGTAAAAAGCTCCTCCAGCGGATTGGGCACTCCCCACGGCGTCGGCGGGCTGTAGCGATATTTGCGGAATGCCATGCGCCAGCGCTTTTCATAGCGCTCGGTGATCCATTCATACATGTCCGCATCTTTTTTTGAAAATCGGGCGATCTCATTATAGGTTTTGGTGAAGTTTTCGTTGGAAAATCCTTCCTTACCGGTATCTGGATCCTCAACCGGAAAGGCCGTGTAGCCGACGAAACAGGTTTCATCCGGAAAAATCATCGCCTCATTGCCTTCCGGAAAGACATAATGCAGGCCGAATTTTCTGAGATTAAAATCGTGATAGGCGGGATTACCAAACATACGGGTGAAGTGAGCGCAGGGATTTTGCAAAAACGCCGGAGCCGGAAGCTCGTCTCCGCATGCTCCCCCGCCAATCTCCTGCAGTCGTTCAAAAACACCGGTTTCCAGTCCGGCATTTTGGAGGTAATTGGCAATAATGGTGGCGTGATGTCCGCCCCCGACGACAACGGCGTCAAAGCTCATGTCGGCCATAATCGCTGCTCCTTTCAGCGCTAATCATTTTGAATTATGGTTTAGATTTT
>JASFIG010000272.1:0-6671 GCA_050122795.1 Desulfobacterales bacterium | reverse complement strand
CCTGCTCAAAGGCCGTCGCCGGCCGGAAAGGATAGAGGAGCGTGATATGCGGCATCCAGCGCCGAAACTGCCGGTCGTGCTGTTTGCGCAGCCTCTGGATCGGTCCCCAGAGATGATCGGGCGGAATGGCCACAACCGCGGTTTTATATGTCTTGGCGCTGTGTTGGGCTGAAGCTCTTTGCGAAGAGGGAGGTAAACCGCGACGCCTGCGCGCGCTCGTCAGCCGGGTTTTTTCGATTCTGGATTTTTCTCTGCGGCCGCGCTGCAACGCCTTGCGGCGCTTGAGATCACCGTATTTGCCGAATCTTCCGCCCATGATACCTTAAAGGCCCGGCTTGAAGTTTAGAATTCCATGATCCTTGTATAAATTACGCATCCTCCGGCTATCCAGCAGATGCTCTATATTGCGCGATTTGCCTTGAAATTGCAATTAGTTCATCTTTTTGGTCCCAAATCTCACCATCTTCTTCTAAAAGCCCACAGGTAATAAAGCGTGTTCGAAAACAGCATTTAAGCCATTCGGTTGTTGGAATTTTACGAATATTTACTGATAATTCTATCGTAGGGACCCATGCTGCCATTCCTTGGCTGGATAAAACCGCAGGGGGAAATGAATCGGCAATGAGCAGAATTGATGGTGTATCAAAGGGTCGGTGGTTTTTAAATTTTATGTACCCCTTACTCTCTGATTTATCGGACAATTTTCCCGACAACCAACCGGTGCATACGGGATCCAAACGAACATCCAGATGGCTGAAAAGCGTGTAATTGGGGATCTCAGGTACGGGTAGACATTTTTCCAGTTCTGTAAGTGCAGGGGATGATGTTTCACAGCTTTCTAAAGGACAATCCTTGTTTTCGTCACTAAATGTACCAAATGCCCTGATTTTCTCTTTGCCATTTTGTCTTAAGCTCCCCTGGAAACGATTAAATTGCCTTGAAGCGGTCATCTTTTCGATCAAAATTTTAGCATCTCCCGGCTCACAGCGGTTTAAAAAATTAGCTGTTATGATGGGCGTCGCTTTCATTTCGCTATGTTGCATCATGGCTTTAGCGATGATGGCCATTAGATAACCGCCATCTGGTATGCCGTTTATTGACCAATTGTTGGTAATATGCCCGGCAAAAGATGAAGGCTCACCCGGCTTACATAGGATATCGTGATCAAACAGGTGCATTTCCATTTTTTCCTTGCGTTGATTGCATATTCATTAGGCGACGGTCCACGCTAACTATCTGATTTATATTAAAATCACTTTAAAGTCAAGTCGTTTGGACCTCAAGAGCCCCATTTTGACGTCAATAGACCCAAAAATAGGCTCTATTTTTTGCTCTTTTTTGATATTATCAGCAGGTTGTCATTGTTCGAACCCGGTTTGGCTGCAAGTCTTGATCCCCACAGTTCGCTGCTGTCAACTCATCCATCCATCATGGCCGCCATTTTAAATCTTCGTCTGTCGATTCATAAAATAAAAAAATTTAAGGCCATATTTTAATATTATTAAAAATTTTAGTTGATTATTTTTAATTTTATGATATGATAATCTCAAGAGGAGGTTAAGATGATTATTCGCGAATGCCCTTTTTGTCAGGAGAAAAGACTCAGAATTATGAAAATGGAGTGCGTCAATTGCGGGATCAGTTTTGAAGGTGACTTTTACTCATCGCCTTTACTCAACCTTTCCGCTGAACATCAGCACTTCATCGAATTGTTCATTCTCAACAGCGGCAGCCTCAAAAAGATGGCCGACAGTATGGGCGTTACCTATCCAACCATTCGTTCGCGCTTGGATGCGGTCATTGAAGAGCTGAAGCAGCAGATCGAGAAAAAAGATGATTATAAAAATGAACTCCTGGAGCGCGTCAGCCAGGGTCGTCTGACCCCGGAAAAAGCCGCCCGCATCATCAAGAGCTTGTAAGCAGCGGATGCAAAGGGATTGCCGGAGCCGTTGCCAGATACGCTCACACCATGGAGGAAGCGATGAATGATAAGCAAAAAATCGAACAAATGATAGAAGAAGGAACGATTACGCCCGAGCAGGCCAAACTTTTGCTGCATGCGGTAAACGAATCCGAGCGCCGCCGACAGGCGGTCTTAGAAGATATAAAGGCCCGCAAAAAGTCTCGCAAAAATAAGGCCAGAGGAATTTTTGGCTCCGGCCTGCTTGTGGCCCTGGTCCTGATATCCATCCTGCTTCACCTGGCGATAGCGCAAAGCCCGGGTCGGGATGTACAAAACGCCCTGCAGGCGTTCGGTGACGCCGCAGCACTCGTCGAAAAACAAAATTACCCCCAGGCAATTGCGTCCATCGAAAATGGAATTGAGCGCGCGCCGCGGTTTTTTCTGGGCTACACGATGCTGGGCATGACCTATCAAATTATGGGTGCCGAGGATAACACGCAAAAATTTGAGAACCTAGCAGCCGAAGCGTTTGATAAAGCCGCCAATTTCCGTGAACAGCAGGCCGGCAAAAGCCGCCGCAAAATAATAGGTTTGGTTTTTTTGATGATCTTTGTGCTTCTGATCATCAGCGGCATCTGTCTTTTCTTACTGCTGCTTTACAACAGCCTTGTCCTCCGGGAGGAGGATGTCAACGAATCATGGTCGCTGGTGGCAACCTATTGCCAGCGCAGGCACGATCTGATTCCGCTGGTCATGGAAGCGGTCAAGGAATTTGTCGGGCATGAAAAGGAGACGTTCACGGCTGTTTCCGAAGCCCGGAATCGGGCAGACATCGCACTGGAAGGAGCAGGAGCCATGGCAACCGAGGATGCGCAAAAGCTTGCTGAAGTCGGCAGTGCAGAAGATGCGCTCAAGCTGGCCATGGGCAAGATCACCGCGATTGCCGAACAGTACCCGCAGCTTAAAACCAATACCAATTATCTGGCCGTGCAGCAGGAGCTTTCCGATACGGAGAATCAGATCGCTTATGCCCGGCAAACTTACAATCAAAAGGTCAAAAAATACAACAGAGGCTTGAAGACTTTTCCGTTCAATCTGATGGCCGCGGCATTCGGGTTCAGTGCGAGAACCTATTTTGCTGCCGCCGAATAAGGCCATTTATGAAAAACGAAATCAGAAAACATGCTTCAACAAGGAGATAAAAAATGAGGACACAAACGGGAATATTTGCTGCGGTCTTTGTCGTGATTGTGCTGGCCGTTGTATCTATTATTATTATCTTTTCCTACAATGGTCTGGTCAATTCTGAAAAAAGAGTCGAAGAAGCCCAGGCTCAGATCGAAACGGTTCTGCAGCGGCGTCTGGACTTAATCCCCAATCTAATTGAAACCGTCAAGGCCTACGTCAGGCACGAGAAAGAAACCCTTTTAAAAATCACCCAGGCCCGTGCCCAGGCTCTGGGTGTGCTCGAAGGGGTTGCCAAGAAGGGCGGCTTGTCCAAAGATGAGATCCTGAAACTGCAGGCAAGCCAGGGAGAGCTGACAACGGCCATGCGCAGCTTGTTTGCCCTGGTAGAGAATTACCCCGACTTGAAGGCATCTGCAAACTTTATGGCCCTGCAGGATCAGTTTGAAGGAACCGAGAATCGCATATCAGCCTCTCGCCAGCGTTACAATCTGGCCGTCCGCTATTTCAACGCCAAAATCGAGCGGTTTCCCGGCGTGTTCCTGGCCCCGATGTTCGGGTACGAAGAAAAAGTCTTTTTTGAGGCCAAAAAAGAAGCCGCCGAGCCGGTTAAAGCAAAATTTTAAGGAGGCCTGAGATGTTGCCTGGCATGTTGAAAGCGCGCTGGTATCTGATTGCGGTGGCCATAATCGCCGCTGTAATGGTCGCATGCGGATTCTTTGAAGACAAGCCCTTTAATCTGGATAGGGTCATTGGCTCACGGCCGGAGCGGGGCGCCTATATTTACGATTTTGCCGGCATTTTGGAAGATTCCAGAGATTACACACAGGGCTATCTTGAAATGATTAATAAAACTTACCTGATCGAGGCCCTGATCGTCAGTGTGCCTTCGTTGGGCCAGGGTCGCACCATCGAGGATCTGGCGCTGGAGATGTTTAGCAACTGGCAGATCGGCAAAAAGAATGACGACCGCGGGATTTTGTTGCTGCTGACTGCCAAAGAAAAGCAGGTTAAGCTTGAGATCTCGCTGGAGCTGGAGGATGTTTTTACCGACGCTTTTTCAGGTTACGCCGAGGACATGCAAATAAAACCTCATTTTCTAGGCGGCCAGCTTGAAATCGGCCTGGTGGCGCTGATGGAGGAGATGGAAAACCGCGCCCACATCAAGCACCAGGGCGACTATACCAGAGGCCAAATCGCCCAGCTGGACCGCCAGTATCTCTCACAGGGCGCAGGTGCCGCGCGCGACTTAAGTCGCTTGACGACCCAAGAGGTATTGCCAACCGGCCAACGCTATCCAGCCGGACAGACGCCGGAAGAAGCCTGGCAAAACCTGATTGCCAGCTGGCGTGACAAAGTCCGTGATCCCAATCTGGGTGTCTATACCGCCGCCACCCGCCTGGCCTACCGCGATTTTATCAATCTGCCGGATTCTCGATACGAAAAGGACTATCGCACCTACAGAAAAAAATCATACCAGGTCATCGCCAACGATACATATGCCGTGATCTTCTTCGGGAAAAAAGATGGCTGGGAAAATGCACCCTTTTTATTTGCACGTACCGATGCGGGCTGGCAATTTGATATCGTTCATCAACGAAAATATATCCGCATGGGGCGCAACCCCAAATGGGGCATTGAACGCGCCGATTATCCCTATATCGACCTGTTGTCGCGCTGTCCTTATTTTATGGGGCAGGATATTCCGCTTGAAGACGTAGATCGTTATTGGATTGAAGACGATGGCGACATTGCAAGGCGGATCGTGGAATTGGAAAATCAATATTCCAGCGATCCCGACGACGGGATTGCTGCCATGGAGCTGGGCAGATTGTATACCATCACCTCCCTGGGTAAAAGAGGTTTTAAGATGCTCAAAAAGGCCAAGCAACTTGACCCCCGGAACCCTGAACCCTATAAATATCTCGCTATCCTGAATGTGGATATGTTCTATCAGTATGAGAAGGCCATACCGGAGCTCGAGGAATATGTAAGCCTCAGACCCGATGATGTGTTCGGGCGAAATTACCTCGCTTACCTGTATTATGAAACGAAGCAGTATAAAAAAGCGGCCGAGCAATGGGAAAAGGTGCAGGAGCTCGATCCTCAAAACGGTTATGCCGCCTGTAAACGGGTACGGGCCTACGCCCGGATCCATGACGGCGCCCCAAAGCTGGATCCCCGGCGGCTTCATTACAGGAATCGAACACTGGCAGCCTACCGGGAAGCAGTTTCAATCCTTTCCGAAGACCATCGGCGCATTAAATGGCTCAAACGCTGGCTTGACCGCAAGACGACTGTAACCCAATAAATATGAAGCCAAGACCGGATCACGCTGCCGAATGGAGGTCCCCCCTACTTTAGATTCTTAGTTAAACAGTTAAATTGTATTTGTGAAAAAAAACCATACAGCTCGTGTTGACTTTTCTGCACAGTAACATCTGAGAGCGCTCAATACAAATAAGCTAACCACTCGAAATTAATAAAGTAGTCATTTGCAACCGCAAGCTTGCATGATTCTTGCTTTAATTAAGTCGTTCATTTTCTTTGATTTATGCAGCGCGCCGGGTGTTTATATCCACCGGTCATAGAATCAATTAAACTATATGAGCCGCTTTCGAAAATCTCACAGGACGGTCAACTGATTTTATTGCGGCAATATATATATGGCCTCGCTTAAGCCTTTGGGCAGATAAAGCCTCAACAAAAAAGGAGGTCTTAAAATGCTGGCACGCAAAGATAAAAGAGCAGATGAGCGCATCGCTTCGAAAGTGCCGATAAACTTTTCTTTTTTCAGCACGCGGCTTTGGCATGAATGTCCATCGCGGACCCTTAATCATAGCGAAAGCGGTCTGTGTTTTGAATCGATCCACCCGATAATGCCCGGTACAAATCTGTTTATTCGAGTCGATAAACACCCGGAATTGGATTCGGGTATCCGTTTACGAAACTCAACTCTTGCCGAGGTAAGATGGTGCCGGGAATTGACCGACGAGCACCGAACCGGTTACTGTGTCGGTGCCAGGTACTATTAACACGCCTGGGCAGTAGAATTACCGTCTGAGGGAAGTAGCGGTTGAGACACGCTACCCAATTTACATTTATAATAGAAGCATCGTATCATTAAGCCATTTTATGCCTTAGAAGCCCCATTTTGACACCAAAATGGCCGCTCTAAGCCCTAAAATCGGCTTTTTTTTTAGTTCTTTTTGTAAATCATCAATTACTTACTGCGGCCCGACCTCAAAAACCTCAAAATTGACCGGCCCTCAAGCTTTGTGATATTAGATTTAAGTATCTGTACTTTTACGATTTTCAACATAATCTCAATGTTTCGGTATCTGGCTGATATTTGGTTTTCCGACAGGATATCCCAACTCTAACTGGCTATAATGCCTATTTCACCTTTTCAATGGGAAAGTCTGCCCCTTTCCATGCAAATATTCCGCCCGGATAGCGGTAGACGTTCTTATAGCCGAGCTTGACAGCCCACGCGGCACCGTTGTGGCTGCGGGTGCATTTGACGAAGCCGCAGTAGATCACGATCGGTTTGTCTTTATCACCGCCCAGTAACTTCTTGAAA
>JASFIG010000271.1:0-6702 GCA_050122795.1 Desulfobacterales bacterium | reverse complement strand
CAATTTTAATTTACTAGCAACCAGCAAGCATCATCTGTATATGATATGCTCAAAAAAAGATGGGACTAATGCTATCATTCGGACGCCTGATTTCAGGACTTGGGAGCAGGTAGGCAAAACAGATGAAAATCTAATTTCTTTATCTTTTTGGTTCCAAAAAAAATGGTTGATCATCGGTTCCCGGGGGTCACAGGCCAAAGTTTTGAAAATTGACCTAAGTAGGACTTTTTTGCGTCAAGCTGATCAGCAGTTAATCAGGTAGCGACAATTATCAAATCATATCCGGTGCAGAGGATAATGGGAAAAAAGTACACGCTTTTTTTTATTGCTGCTTTATTTTATTTTTTATCCGTTGAATACGGTTGTTTTAGCGGCGGCGGCAGCTCAGGATCAGCCGATAAAAAAAATGATACTTCACAGCGGGGTGTAAATTTAGCTGGAGCAGAGTTTGGCGAAGTGCCCGGCGCCTATGGCTTTGACTACATTTATCCTAACGCTGAAGAACTTGACTATTATAAAAGTAAATGCATAAGATTAATCCGTCTACCTTTTCGTTGGGAGCGAATGCAGTCCAGTTTATACGGGCAACTCGATGAAGATGAACTCGCTCTTATGGACGCTTTCGTTGCAGAAGCTCGCGCGCGCAGCATTAAGGTTATTCCCGCACCGCATAACAATGCACGCTATTATGGTCAACTTATTGGATCCGCTAAGGTTCCGAATTCGGCATTTAAAAATTTCTGGGAAAAAATGGCGAGTCACTATAAAGATAATCTAGGTATTTATGCCTACTCTTTGGTGGATGAGCCTTACGATACATCTGGTCTTTGGCCCGCTGCTGCTCAGGCCGCTGTAGATGGTATCCGATCTGTAGACATGACCACCATAATCATGGTCCCGGGAGATGGATACAGCGCCGCTCACGTTTGGCCAGATAATAATCCAAATCTATCTGTTGTAGATCCTGCAAATAATTTTATGTATGAAGCCCATGTCTATTTTGACTCAGACGCTTCAGGTCAGTACCTCAATGATTATGACAGTGATGGAGCCTATCCGGAAATTGGCATCGATCGAGTCGACGTTTTCATACAGTGGCTGGATGACAATAATGCTAGGGGGTTTATTGGCGGTTATGGCGTACCGGATACAGATGAGCGCTGGCTCGATGTTCTATCAATGTTTTTAGCTCATCTGCAAGCAAATGATTTGCCAGGCACCTATTGGGCTGGTGGGCCCTGGTGGGGAGATTATCCTTTAAGCGTCGAACCTCGTGGGGGAAAAGATCGCCCCCAAATGAAAATATTGACAAAATACTCCGGAACGGCTTGCCTTGATTGATCAGTTATCATCTAATCTCAATAGAACGGGGAACTCAACAATAAGGAGACTGATGGGAAATCATACAATCTTGAAAATTATTGTCTAAAATAGCTCTGAGTCTCTTAACTGAAAAAAGTATAGGCAGGTTTGTTGATCCTGCCTTTTTTATTTTTTGCAACGTTTCAGCGGCGGCGCATGATCTTATTAAAGGCGTAGATGCCCAGGCCGATCAGCGCCAGGTTGAACAGCGCGTATAAGAGCAGGTGTGCGAGCACCGAGTTGCCTGATGCGGTGCCAATGAAGCAGCCGCCACCGCCGCCGCCGCCGCCGGAGCTGGCTCCGGCGACACCGGCCTGGAAGCCCGAGAAATGATAGACCCGCAATTCAATTGCGGCTGGATCGGTATCGTTGCGGTTGACCCGCGAGCCGGGCACCACCAGGCCTTCGCCGCCGGCCCGCACATTACCGGCGGCATCGACCGCCAGCGTCCAGCTGTTGCCGTCGTAATAGTATACGTTGAGTGCGTCGACTGTGTCATGACCGGGGCAGGGGATCAGGATTTTGACCGGGGTATCGAAAACGGCCGGCGGCTGAAGGTTCATGGGAATGCCGACACCTTTAGCGCCTGTAACCGGTGGAACCTCATCCATAGGCCCGAACAGCGGGGTTTGCAGCTCGCTGCTGTCGAAAATGATTTTGGCGCTGGCTAGCTGACCGCTGACCACTTCGACTCCGTTATCAAGCGCGCCTTCCAGGTCATCGTCGTCCACGGCAACAGGCTGGCTGTCGGGCAAATTCTCCGGTGCCCAGGCGTCATCGGACTGCACCTGGGTTTCGACTTTAAAATCAAAGCGGGTCTGCGGCATGGTGTTGGTCATGCTATCGGTGGCATCGACTTTGACATTCACGCTGCTGTCAAAGGGAAAGTTTGCCAGACCGCCGCTTTCCTGGCTGCGGTCATAAACGACCCACAGGCGGGTGACCTGTGTGTCGGGATCGGCGGACAGGTTTAACCAGCGCACCGTGCCGTGTGCCAGATTACGGGTGTAACCCGGATTGATGCCGTCTGCAATGGTGAGCTGCACGTTGCTGCCATCGGTTGTGTTGATTCCATGACTGGACTCGAGCAGCACCGCCACGGTTGTGTTATACGGCACACGCTGGTTGTCATTGATCCCGGCATTGTGCTCGGGAATGGTGTCTTTTATCAAAAACGGCGTATCGGCCGAGTTGCGCGGATCGGTGCGGGCCAGATATTCCTGCAGGTTGGAGTAACCGTCACCGTCTGTGTCGGCAGCGCTGTCATCGACCAATGGGTTCAAACCGTTGGCCGCTTCCCAGTCGCCGGCCATTCCGTCACCATCGTCATCGTTGATGGTGATACTGGCAGGTGTTACCGGGTTGCCGGCCAGATCGGTGACAGCGCTGACGGTGAGCGTGAAAATCTCACAGGCCGGAATCGATGCCATGGACAGTTGATACGTCGAGCTGCCCAGATCGGCGATATCGTCATCTTTGGGATTGCCCGAAGCAAAATTCAACGAGGGGCTGAAGCTGTAATTATCTTCGTCGGTAGCGCCCTGCATATCGTCCTCATCGTATGTGACGGTGATCGAATCGGCAGCAAAGTTAACGGCCGGAAACGCAACGATGGAAGGCGGATCCCCGTCGGCCGTTGTAAAGGTTGCCTCGGTCGATGGATTGGCATCGCCGGATGTGTTATCCGGGCCGTTGCCGAAAATATCGGTTGATCCCACCTGAAAATAATAATCGGTTTCCTGCGCCAGCACGCTGAGCGTAATACTGTGGCTGGTCACCCGGTTCGCATCTGAACGCGTATTAGGGTAGCTGTCCCAGCTGGTGCTGGCGGTGCCATATTGCACAGTGCTGTCGGACGGTATGTCGGTCGTCCAGGTGATCACCGCTGTGGTTTCGGTGATGGCACTCACCTGCAGATTGGATATTTGAGGCGCTGCCAGGGCTGCAGCGGCATTGATCCGTCCGTCGCTGGCCACTTTGTTGTTCAGGGCCGATTTAAAATCTACACTGGCCTCGATGAGCGCTTTGACCTCAAGGTTGCTCAGCGCCGGGTTGTGCGCAAGAATCAACGCTGCCAGACCGGCCACGTGCGGGGTAGCCATGGAGGTGCCGTGTTTATACGTATATTCCGTACCGTCGTAAATCGATGCGGCTGATGCGGCTGCCGTAAACTTGACATCGTCGATGTAATAACCGTCAGCGACGTTGTTGCCATCGGCGCTCAACTGAAAGCGGACGTAAACGCTGCCGAGACCGTCGTAGGCTTCCAGGTCAGCTTCGATGGTCGTCCAGGAGCCAAAAGTCCCCGTTACTCCGTTGTACAGGTTGGAATCACCCGGCAGCTGAAAACTGACCGGGGTCCATGTAGTGGTATTGGAGGACGCAAATACCCATAAAACATCTGAACTGTGCAGGGTGCCGAAAATTTTAAATTCAACTTTGGACGCGGTTTGATTGGTCAGGTCAACCGCGGGCGTATATGCCCAGGAATTGGCGTTGTTCAGGTAGTCAGCTCCCGGGCTATCGGTCAATGAATAGCTGTCGGACATGGCCTCCGCGTCGGTCGTATTCCAGCTATTGCTGGTGCCGCCGGTGGTCCAGCCGTCAATATCACCGTCACTGAAATTGTCCTGCCAGACCGTTTTGCGGCCGGGTGCGGTACTATAGATATTGGTGCCCGGTGCCGCTACATCTACCGAGACGGCGCCGAAGTTTGAAAATGAGGCCAGCCGGTCGTTCTGGTTGCTGGCCGCCACCGAGATGATATTGCCGCTGTTATAACTGGATGGATAATGGGGAATGGCATCCGTATTCCAGCCGCTGTTGCCGGCGGCACATACGACCACCGCATCGGATGCATCGATGGCATCTTTAAGCGCCTGAACGTAGCCACCGCCGCCCCAGCTGTTGTTGATAACGTCTGCGCCTTTTTCATTGGCATATTCGATGGCCGCGATGGCATTGGCGGTGCTGCCGAAGCCCCAGGCGTCCAAAAAACGCAAGACCATAATTTTGGCGGACCAGCTGACACCGGTGACGCCTTTGTTATTGTTGCCAACCGCTGCGACGGTTCCGGCAATATGGGTGCCGTGGCCATGCGCATCACGGGGATCGCTGTCGTTGGTAAAAAAATCCCACCCGTTGACGTCATCCACATAGCCGTTGCCGTCGTCATCGATGCCGTTGTCGGGGGTCTCCCCGGGGTTTATCCAGATGTTGGCCTGTAAATCCGGGTGATTGATATCGATACCGGAATCAATCACGGCCACCACAACATCCGTGCTGCCGGCGGTCACATCCCATGCGTCCAGCGCGTCGATGTCGGCATCATTGGTGCCGTTGGTGCCGTTTACATTTTGAGCGGTATTGTGCAAACCCCACAGACGATTGAAATAGGTATCATCGGGCGCGGCAATATTGGCAGACACGATGTAATTGGGCTCGGCGTGTTCGACGTCAGGGTCATCAAGATAAAGCTCCAGCGCTTCTTCGATGTCGGTTCCTTCGGGAAGGTTCACCTGCTGATAACCGTTGATGGCAAAGGTTCGACGGGTTGAAAAGTCAAACCAGTACGCATAGGCCGCGGCTGCTTCCTGTTGAACCTCTGGCCGGAATTTTACCAGCAGTTCGCCGGGAACGAACGCCGGCATAGGAGCGTCACGGTCCGCCGGCGGGATATCTGTTGCCGCCGGTGCCGATACGGCTGATAGAATGCAGCAAATTGTTACCAGCAGGAACCCCGTGTAAAAAGCGGTTCCGGCCCTTTTTTTATTGTGTCGTTTCAACCCCATAATTGGGTTCCGCATATTTTACAGCGTCATACTCGTATAAGCGCTCAATCGTCGTTTTAACTGTTGCCCCGTCGGTAATTTTCATCAAAAACAGATTCGGGCTTGAATATCTATGGATCGTTTCCAGCTTCAATTTATTCAGGATGCGGGTGATGGTTTCGGTGTTAGCTTCAGGTTTAAATTTCACGAGTACCTCGTCGGGTACATATGGAAATCGCGGTCCCTGCGGTTGCGCATCCTTGGGCTGACTTTTGCTCTTGCCTGTGAACTCCGCCTGAGCTGCAGTTTTCCCGGGCTGCGGGCCGCTGATTTCCTTTGTTTGCCCACAACCGGTTAAAATCAGGATGAGCAATAAACCGGCGATACAGTTTGCACTATTTTGCTGGTGGATTAGGCCGAATAGCCTCGATCCGGTCATGCTTTCCCCCTATCAATACGGCTTGGCGCCTGCGGCCGGTTTTGTGAAATCTGACGATTGGATAATATAAGTTTTAAGAACGTTTATCCAATACAACCGTAGTTTCTCAGCCCATTGAAATTATCGGCTAATATGTCGAAAAGCTTAAATAAAGATTTAAACAAGAATGCCGATATTCAAAACAGACCACCTTTTGTTGCTATTTGTAAAAATGGCTGCCATAATACTATGATTACATCATGAAACCGAATTTGAGACGTCACATCAGCATTGCGGAACAAATTGTTGAAGGCTCCCTGATTATCAAAACCGTTGCGGAATTCAGGAGCATTCTGAAAATTTTTCCCAATGACCCCGCATTGCAGAAGGTTTTTTCCGACCTGCTTCTTAAACAAAAACAGAATGGCGAGGCTGCCGGATCATATGCCAAAGCCGCCCAGCTGTTTAGCGAATCCGGAAAATTTTTACAGGCCATCGATTGCAATTTGCTGCAATGGAGAATTAAACCGCCAACTCCAAAAGAGGCTCGGCGTTTCCACGCTAATTTGCAAAAAGGCAACTCTCATGAAACACCTTTAAAGACATTTTTTCAGCGATTATCCTACCAGGAATTGATGTCCCTGGTTTCCAAAATGGTCCACCAGAGTCTGCCCCGGGGAAAGCTGGTTAAAAAAACCGGGGATCCCGAAAATAATCTATATCTGGTGGTTTCCGGTGAGCTTAAGGAAACGGTTTTTTTGCCGTTACGCAAGGGTAAAGACACGCTTTATCGCAAAAATGTTTCCACGCTGACTGAGAATCAGTTTTTCGGAGATCTATATCCGTTCAAGGATGATAACAAATCAAGGTCCTTTGTTGAGGCCTCGACGCGCATTGAAGTGCTCCGGATTTCAAAATCCAATCTTATAAAAATTTGTAAAAAATATCCGAATATTGAGATGCGGCTGCTTGATCTTTATCACGTGCGCAAAAAATATACCGATAAGGGTGATGCGCCTGAAAAGGTACGTAAGATCGGTCGGCACCAGCTTCCGCTCAAAATTAATTTGCACATTTTTACAAATGCCAACCAACACGAGCCGCTGATTCTTGATTGTTATTCCAGGGATGTTTCCGTCGACGGCCTGTGCG
>JASFIG010000270.1:0-6723 GCA_050122795.1 Desulfobacterales bacterium | reverse complement strand
ACTTCATTTTTAAACGACGTTAAGCGATGGGGCCGGATATTTGAGACAACCTTCCTGCCGGAATATTTCCTACGCAGCGGCGAGCTCCTGCGCAAATGGCAAACCGGTGTCTGGCGAGCTGAAATGAGACTGAGCTGGCAGATGATGCGTAAAAGAAGATTTCCAATTCGGCCAAAGACAATTAAAGGGAAGAATGAAGTCCGTAAAATACTTGATCAGCGTAAACAGAAAAAAACATATTAGCTTCGCTAAAAAAGCTGAACAGGCAAAAAAGTTGTGATGAAGGTATCCTATTATCCGGGTTGTTCCTTGGAGGGGACAGCAAGAGATTATGCTGAATCGATATTGGGTATCTGCACTCCGTTGGATATTCAATTGGAGGAAATTCCGGACTGGAATTGCTGCGGGGCAACGGCCGCCCACAGCATAGACCAGCGCGCCAGCATCGAACTGGCCGGCCGCACATTGAATCTGGCCACGCGACTACCACACTCAGATTTGCTGGTTCCCTGTCCCATGTGTTTCAATCGTTTGAAAACAGCCGCCTGGACACTCAACCAGGATATGGCCGACCGCTATGCCATTCATCTGAAAGGCGCGCTGCCCAAAATCTGGGATCTGGCAAATTTCTTTGCCACGGATGAAATGTTGCAGTGTGTGGCCAAACACATAAAAAAGCCCCTCGAGGGCCTGAAGGTCGTTTGTTACTACGGCTGCATGGCCAACCGACCACCGGAGATCACAGAAGCAGCCGACCATGAAAATCCCCAATCGCTGGACCGTATCATGCAGAACCTGGGAGCAACAGCCATTCCCTGGCCCTATAAAACCGATTGCTGTGGCGCCAGCCAGGTGCTTTCGCGCCCGGACATCGTTTCTCAGCTGGTCGGCAAACTGTATGATATGGCCCAGCGGGTGGGTGCCCAGGCAATTGTCGTCTCATGCCAGATGTGCCAGGCCAACCTGGATATGCATCAGGAAAAGATCGGGGCGGATTGGGGAAAATCGTTTTCCCTGCCGGTTTATTATTTTAGCGAGCTGATTGGCCTGGCGCAGAATGTCAGCGGTGTTAAACACTGGCTCCGGCGCCATATCACCGATCCCTTTGCGCTTCTCAGGCACCTCAACCTCTGGAACAGCTCATGACCCGGAAGCAACCAACGCCCCATACCGAGAAAATCGGATCCATCGCCATTATCGGCAGCGGCATTGCCGGTATCCAGACCGCCCTGGACGTTGCCAATTCCGGCTTTAGAGTGCATCTGATAGAAGAAAAGGCCAGTGTGGGGGGTGTCATGGCCCAGCTGGACAAAACCTTTCCCACCAATGATTGCTCGTCTTGCATGCTGGGTCCCAAACTGGCGAAATTGGCCAATCATCCCAACATTGATATTCTGGCCTATACCGATGTTCTCGGCCTGGAAGGAGAACCGGGCCGTTTTCAGCTCACCCTCAAAAAGAAAGCCCGCGCAGTCGATCCGCAACGCTGCGTGGCCTGTAACCTCTGCGCCGAAAAGTGCCCCCAAAAAGTACCCGACCCCTTCAATTTAAATCTCAATCAGCGCAAAGCCATTTATATTCCCTATCCTCAAGCGGTCCCGCTGGTTTATACGATTGACAAGGAACACTGCACCTACTTTACAAAGGGCAAGTGTCGCATCTGTGAAAAGATTTGTGAAAATAAGGCGGTCGTTTTTGACCAGGAAGATGAAATCATTAAACTGGACACCGGTGCGCTGATTCTGGCGGGCGGATTTGAGCCTTTTGATGCGCGTCTGAAAGGTGAGTACGGCTATGGGCAGTGGCCCAATGTGATCACCAGTCTGGAATTTGAGCGCATGCTTTCAGCAGCCGGCCCCTGCCGGGGGCGCATCCAGCGCCTGTCCGATGGTGAAGTGCCGCGCCGGATTGCCTGGATCCAGTGTGTCGGATCGCGTGACAGCCATTTGGGAAACGATTATTGTTCGGGCGTTTGCTGCATGTCCGCCACCAAACAGGCCTTGATCACCAAAGAGCACGCCGGCGATATCGACACCAGCATATTCTTCATCGATATGCGCGCCCATGGTAAAGGGTTCGACCGTTTTTATGAGCGGTCCAAATCGGATAATAACGTGCGCTATGTGCGGTCGTTGATCTCCAGAGTCGTTCCCAACCCTGAAGACGATACATTGAACATTTCCTATGCAGCACCGGGCCATGATCTGAAAGAAGAAACGGTTGACATGGTCGTTCTCTCAGTTGGCCTGCGCCCGAATGTTTCTACCGTGAAATTGACCGAGCGCCTCGGCCTACCCTTAAACGACTATGGTTTCTGCGCCTCCGATCCGCTGGACCTCGTCACAACCGCTAACCCCGGCATCTATGTCTGCGGCGCTGCCCAGAGCCCCAAGGATATACCGGATTCGGTCCAACAGGGCAGCAGCGCCGCCGCTCAGGCAACCGCCCTGCTGGCCGATACGAGAGGTTCAGAGGTGGCAGCCCCGACCCGTCTTGAAGAACGAGATGTCAGCGGCGAACCGCCTTGTATCGGCGTTTTTGTCTGTCATTGCGGCATCAATATCGCCGGCGTTGTTGACGTGAAGGCCGTTGCTGAATTTGCACGCAACTTGCCGGATGTCAATTACGCGACCGACTGCCTGTTTGCCTGCTCCACCGATCAACTCCAGGAAATTAAAAAGGCTATTAAAGACCATGCCCTTAATCGCGTGGTGGTAGCCTCCTGCACCCCGCGAACCCACGAGCCGCTTTTTAGAAATACCTTGCGTGAGGCCGGTCTTAATCCCTATCTGTTTGAACTGGCCAATATCCGTGAGCAGGACGCCTGGGTGCATCAGGCCGAACCGCAAATCGCAACCCACAAGGCCAAGGAACTGGTGAAGATGTCTGTTGCGCGTGCGCGCCTTCTGGAACCGCTGTACGAAACGTCTTATCCTGTGGTGCCGGAGGCCCTGGTCATCGGCGGCGGTCTGGCAGGGCTCAGCGCGGCGATGGCTTTCGCAGAGCAGGGATTCAAGGCCACAATCGTAGAGCGCACCGCTGAACTGGGCGGCAATGCCCGCACGCTTTACTACACCGAAGACGGCGCCCAACCGGCCCTGTATCTTCAGCATCTGATTGAAAAAGCTGAAAAACAGCCCCTGATCACGATTTGCAAAGAAACTCGGGTGGTATCCATTAGCGGGAGTTGCGGAAATTTTGTGTCCACCATTTCCAAAAACGGTCAATCTCAAACCATTTCTCACGGTGTTGTCGTTGTGGCCACCGGCGGTCAGGAGCATATGCCTGCCGAATATCTTTATGGACAGCATCCGGGGGTCATCACCCAGAAAGAATTTGAAAAGCTGTTGAATTCCGAGCCTGACAAAGTCAGGCAGTTTAAGCGCGTAGCGATGATTCAGTGCGTCGGTTCGCGTGAACCGGACAACCTGTATTGCAGCCGGGTCTGCTGTACGGCCGCTGTCAAGAACAGCCTGAAGTTAAAAAGCATTCAACCCGAAGTGCAGATATCGGTCCTGTACCGGGATATTCGCACCTTTGGGTTTAAAGAAAGCCATTATTCGGAAGCCCGCCGGCAGGGCGTTCGTTTCTATCGCTATACGCTGGAAAATAAGCCGAATGTGACGCAGCAAGACGACGAACTTAGCGTTTCCGTTTTTGATGCCCACTTACAGGCCACGGTTCAATTGCAGGCCGATCTGGTGGTCTTGAGTGCCGCCATTCGACCGCGGCCGGAGAGTCTCGAGTTGGCGCAGGCCTTGCGCCTGCCGCTGGATGAAGATGGATTTTTTATGGAAGCCCATCCAAAGCTCAGGCCGCTCGATCTTGCTGCACCCGGCTACTATCTGTGCGGTCTGGCCCAGGGCCCTAAATTTGCCAGCGAAAGCGTTGCCCAGGCGCGCGGAGCGGTTTCAAGGGCAGTCACCGTGCTTTCCCAAAAAGAAATTGTCGCCGAAGGCATGATCAACCGCGTGGATGCCGGGCTCTGCCGGGCGTGCGGGGAGTGTGAAAAAGCCTGTTGCTTTGAAGCCATCCAGGTCAAGCAGGGTGCCTCTGGCCGGCAGCAGGCGATGGTGACTGAAGCTTTGTGCACCGGCTGCGGTGTCTGCAATGTCGCCTGCCCCACCGGCGCAGCATCGCTGTCCCATTATCATGATAAACAGTTAACCGAAATGGTCGAAAATTTCGGAAATGATTAGGCACCATTATCAATTGAAGATTGAAAATTGAATATTGAATATTAAATGAAAAGTGATGAGTTGATAAAAAGAACCAAGGCGTTTGCACATCGCTGCGTAAAGCTGGCAATGGCCCTGCCGGAAACCACTCTGGGGAGGCATATTAGGCGACAACTGATCAAATGTTCGACGTCCGTTGCTGCAAATTATCGCGCAACTTGCATTTCACAATCAAAGGCCAGCTTTATTGCGAAGATCAGTATCGTTTTGGAGGAATGCGATGAGACAGCATTCTGGTTGGAATTTATCATTGATGAAAAGCTGTTGAAAAAGGAACAAGTCGAACCGTTGTTGCAGGAGGCAGAGGAGTTAACTGCGATTTTCGCTGCTTCCAGAAAAACAGCAAGCACATAATCATTTAAGATTGAATATTGAATAATGAATATCTAAATATATTGAATATTGCAGATTGAATATTGAATACCGGCGGAATTGAAAATTGAATATTGAATAATGAATATTTATGGAAGTCGCTCCGCTCCATCATTTTTATAATGATCCGCCGTAGGCGAACCTTAAATATTCAATTTACAATATTCAATATTCAATTATTTACCAGGTTTGCCTATGAAACCAACTGAGCAACCTAAAATCCTGGCCTTTGTCTGCAACTGGTGCGCTTACGCCGGTGCCGACCTGGCGGGTGTATCGCGCATCCAGTACCCCGGCAATGTACGCTTGATTCGTGTGATGTGTACCGGCAGGGTCAACCACGGCTTTTTGCTAAAGGCCTTTTTAAAGGGTGCGGACGGCTTACTGGTATCCGGCTGACACATCGGCGACTGCCATTACCTGGAAGGTAATGTGAGATGCAAGACGGTCATTGAAGAAACCCGGGAAATCCTGCGACTGCTGGGGATTGATGAGCGCCGCCTGCGGCTCAAATGGATATCCGCTTCCGAGGGGGCGGCCTTTGCCGAGGAAATTCATGATTTTGTCGAACAACTCAAAACGCTGGGAAAACCCGAGTATAGTATTGAAGATTGAATACCGTTGGAATTGAAAATTGAATATTGAATATTGAATATTTAAGGTTCGCCTCCGGCAGGTCATTTTAAAAAAAGAAGGCGCGGAGCAACATCTACAAATATTCAATTTACAATATTCAATAATTTAATTGCCGGAGCGAAGCGACTCCATAAATATTCAATATTCAATATTCAATATTTTTGGATATTCAATCTACAATATTCAATAATCTATGGATCTTACCCAAAAACAAATCGACTACTGCATGGAGTGCGGCCTTTGCACCGGCAGCTGCCCCATCAGCCGTGAGCTGTCCGGGTTCTCACCGCGGCAAATGATCAAGCAGGTTGTGCTGGATCCAAACGGTGGTCTGGAGAAGAGCCGCGACATCTGGGCCTGTCTGAGCTGTGCCGCCTGCAGCGAACGTTGCCCGGCAGAGATCGATTTCCCGGAATTCATAAGCGCCCGCCGACAGGAAGCCCGCAACGCCGACAATTTACCCCAGGAAAGTCACCACGGCATCCTGCAGGCCGTCTCCGGTCTGCAAACCCGCCATTTAAAACAGCAGCGCACCCGCTGGGCGCAGCAAGCAGGCGCTTTTGGTGATACCGGAGAATATTTTTATTTTGTGGGGTGCTTGCCGTTTTTTGACGTGACCTTTCGCTATATGAACCAGTCCCCTCTTGAGAGCGCCCGCAGCGTGCTCAGTTTGCTCAACACAATGGGGATCGAGCCGGTGATCAGCAATCACGAGCGTTGCTGTGGCCACGATGCCTTATGGTGCGGCGATCGTGCCACCTTCCAGAAGCTGGCAGCGCTGAATCTGGAAGTCATTGAAGCCTGCGGCGCCAAAACGGTGCTGTTCAGCTGTCCGGAAGGTTATGTTACCTTTAAGAAATATTATCCCCAATATTTAGGTGAGTTGCCTTTTGAAGTCCTGCATCTGACTGAATTTCTGGCACGCGAACTGCCCGATTCCGGTTTGGCATTTCAGCAGGATACCGAGGAAAAGATTACCTATCACGACCCCTGCCGGTTGGGTCGCCTGGCGGGAATTTACGAAGCGCCCAGGCAGTTGCTGCAATCTTTGCCGAATACGCAACTGGTGGAGATGGAGCGCAATCGCCAAAATGCGCTGTGTTGCGGAACCAGCGCCTGGATGGAGTGCTCGAGCTATTCCAAAGCCATTCAAACAGAGCGCATGCAGGAAGCCGTCC
Source organism: Desulfobacterales bacterium (assembly GCA_050122795.1). Lineage (GTDB taxonomy): Bacteria > Desulfobacterota > Desulfobacteria > Desulfobacterales > JAHEIW01 > JAHEIW01. The sequence continues at coordinate 299 of JASFIG010000270.1, read as the reverse complement.
AGACCGGCGCACAGACCCTGATCACCGCCTGCCCCAAATGCGAGATCCATCTGAAGTGTGCTCAGGGAGAAACGGATTCAAGCACTGAGGTAATCGATCTTTTCACATATCTGAGGCAACGGTTAATCCATACCGATGCTTAGGGGTGAGAAAAAAGTATAGTATACGCTATTTAACATGAATCATTGGATAGGTATGACAATGGTAGAATTTCATCTGATATATAAAGGGAGTATCACCAAGATTTTTAGCGACTCGAAACCTTTGATATGTTGGAGATAGCCAACGTTTTGGAACTG
>JASFIG010000269.1:0-6733 GCA_050122795.1 Desulfobacterales bacterium | reverse complement strand
GGTGGCTTCGCGCCATTTAACCGGTACGCCCAGCTCTTTGGACAGGTAATCGCGGGTGGGGGTCCAGCGCTTGGCACGGTCTTCGGCATTTTCCTCGGTGATGACGCCCATGGTGATTTCCGGATGTTGCTGGCGCCAGTCGGCGGCCAGGGCCGGTGACAAACCTGCCAGCATCAGACATGCAACCACAATCCCAATCGGTAACATCTTTGCAAAGTTGTTCATTTTTTCCTCCTTAATTATTATTTTTAATGTATCCGTTAACCAATTAACGGCTGTATCTGCACCTATCTTCATACCGTATTCAGTTTCCCGATTTTTGTTGTCCTTTTTGTAGGCTTCAGCCGGAGGCAACCGCCGCCTGAGATACGGGTTCATCTTCTTTTTGAACCGGACCCTCTCCGAGCGCCTGTTTGAGCTCATCGCTGTCACCTTCGGTACCGTATACCCCGAGCGCTTTTTCAGTCGTCAGTTCGGAGGGCGGGCCGTAAAAAACGATGCGACCCGCATGCATGCCGATGATGCGCTCACAATATGAGCGCGCAGTGGCCAGGTGATGTAAATTACAGATGACCGTAATACCCACTTCCTGGTTGATGCGCTTGAGGGCTTCCATTACAAGCGTGGCATTGTGTGGATCAAGTGAGGCAATCGGTTCATCCGCCAGGATCAGATGCGGCTCCTGCACCAGGGCGCGGGCGATGGCAACGCGCTGTTGCTGCCCGCCGGAAAGCGTGTCGGCCCGCTGCAGGGCGGTGGCGGCCATATCGAGCTTATCCAATGCCTGGATGGCCATTGCCTTTTCCGGCTTTGAGAAAATTTTTAACAGGGTGGGAATGGTTGTATGATAGCCCAGACGACCCACCAAGACATTGGTTAGGACATCCAGACGGCTGACCAGGTTAAACTGCTGGAAAATCATGGCACAGCGCGTGCGCCACTGTAAAAGGGCCCGCCTTTTTAACTGACCGATGTCGGCCCCGTCGAACTCAATTTTTCCGGATGTGGGATCGATGAGTCGATTGATGAGTCTAAGGAGCGTCGACTTGCCGGCTCCCGAGCGTCCGATGATCCCGACCATCTGTCCGGATTGAATGGTCAGATTCACCTGATCAACCGCCTTGACCTTGCCAAAATGTTTACACAGTTGTTGTAGCTTGAGCATAATTATCTCGGAAGACTCCGCCGATGGTTACAAAAGCGTTGCGACCTGAAAAACCGGCTGAAAAATTGAATTTGGGTTGAAAATAGGCCTGCGAGATTAGATAAATGTGAGGACAGAGTTAATTTTTGATGATAGACGAAGCCGTGTCAGAATTTGACAGGTTTGCTTCTCGGCGGACAGGGCGGCGGGGTGAATTGAAGATCGATCGAATTTGAGTAATGGTTTGAATCAGAGGCTAAGCTTCAATGGTGTTCTCATTTGAGCTGACGGTATCGAGCACCAGGGCAAACAACTCAGCGTAATCATCCTGGTATTTTTGCGGCCTGACATTCGATCTCATATAGGCAATTAATTTTTTCAAAATGGCAGCATACCGTTGACCGCATTTTTTGCGCTCATCGCTCGCTACATCGTTGCGAAATAAAAGGCGCTCTGCCGCTGTAGCCTCCTGATCGGCTAAATAAATGATATCGTCATACGGTTTGTCTTTAATGGCGGCAACGAAATGGGAAAAGTCGCAATTGTTTGAGATCATCGTGTCCCCCTCCGAGAACGGATCAAATCGGTTCATTACTGCTTGTCTAAACCCCAACTCTATGTTCCAAATATTAAAAGGCAGGATATGATTTATGCAAGTATGCAAAAGAAGTCCAGGGGAATTTTCAGCTTTTGCCTACTTTTGTGCCTAACCAATTTACTCTACAATTGTTAGATTTTTGTTAGGAAACACATAAAAATTTAACAATTGCTTGGATAATTTTGCAGCGACAGACCCCGGAAGCAATATATTATCTAACTATTTAATTATATTATATAATTTGGCACGTTCAACGCACACAACTGGATGGTAAAAATTAAGCTGTTCCACAGATGTTTGAAATGTAAGCAAGATTGAATGGCGGATCAAGAAAAAATGTGTGGAGGTAAAATCACTAACGGATATGATTTGGTTTTTAGATGTGCAAGATCTCAGGAATCAAAAAATTGATGGACCAAAACGTCATCCTTTGTAAGTTTATGAAAGGTTTTGCATATTGGGTAATTTGAACATCTGAAACGGACGTAAGCATCAGTGCGCATGTAAATGTGCATCGGTTTGCCGCAACCGGGGCAAGCAGGTCTTTTTTTGACTTCCAATCTAGTTTTGCCGAGGACAAACTGTCGATTGCAGACCTGGCACTGGTAGCGTTGCTTGCCGTTTTTTGTTTTGCCGAACTTATAAAGTGCATCTGATTTGCATCGCGGACACTTTTTGTCGGTAGGCATAACAGGGTACTCGATTTTAAGCTAGGTTAATTTTAGGTGCTTTTATCAACCATAAAAATGATGCTGTTTCTTTTGTTTTGACCCATCCCGGCTCGAGTATAACCCGCACAAATCGACGAAGATTTTGATAATAGTCGTTAGTCTGTTAGGATGCCGTTAGGATTCAATTAAAAATTGGTTCGGTGCCGGACCTCTTTCGCGCAATTAACGCAATGACGTAAAAAAAAATGCCAGAAAAGGCGATCGTTCTTATTATTTCCTACCAATCCAATCGGCTTTAAATCCATTTCTAATTTAGCTTTAATTATATTCCAACGGGTATCTATTAGTGTTCGTAACTACATGATTTTCAGGTGGACACCAGTGAATATTCCATCCTGTTGTTGAATCGCCTGAACTGTAATTCCGATGACTGAACCGGGTACTTTGTCGGCCTGATCGGTACCGAAAAGCCCGAATCTCAAAGCGTGTGACGCTTTTGGTTCGGGCTTTTCCATTTTTGAGCAAAGGAGGTGATGAAAACCGATTACGCAAGTCTTTTATTGGATTTTATGAATTTTAACAATGAGTTAAACTCAGCAGAACGAGATGGAAAACCAGATTAAAAATTTGAAGGAGGATAAAATGAGACATCTAAAATATGGAGTGGTCGTAATGACCGTGCTGGCATTAACTTTTGCCGGAACTACCGCTTTTGCAAAAAATAAGGGAATTAAAAATGTCATTATCATGATCTCGGACGGATGGGGCGTCAATCAAATTGATGCCACCAGCATGTATCAGTACGGCAAAACCGGAGGTCAGGTCTATGAGGGTTTTCCCTGCAAAACGAGCATGTCCACTTACATGTACGATGGAGACTATGATCCCGACCAAGCCTGGGCTGATTTTGACTATGTAAAAGCAGGCGCAACGGATTCGGCTGCTGCAGCCACCACCATGAGCACTGGGGTAAAGACCTATAGCGGTGCCATCGGGGTTGATGTAAATGAGGAAGATCTCAAACATGCACTCGAATATGCCGAAGAGCTTGGCAAGGCCACCGGTGTGGTATCAAGCGTGGAATTCAGCCATGCAACCCCGGCCGCTTTCGTGGCCCACAATATTTCGCGGAATAATTACGCAGATATCGCCAATGAGATGATCTACGAAAGTGCAGCAGATGTGATCATGGGGGCCGGTGCGCCGGATTACGATAATAGCGGTGTGGCTTGCTCTGAGGATCCGGAAACCGGGGAACTTACTGCGTGTAAGAATACTAAATATGTTGGCGGCGATGAAACCTGGAATGATCTGACCGATGATTTTATGGTTGATGGTGCCGATGCCGACGGTAACGGCACTCCCGACGTCTGGCAAGTCATCCGTTCGCGCGAGCAATTCCAGGCCATGGCTTCAGGCGATACCCCGTCGCGCGTCATCGGTGTGCCTTACGTTTACCAAACTCTGCAATATAATCGGGCCGGTAATAGCGTTGAGCCTTACGATGTGCCGCTTACGGAAACGGTGCCGACACTGGAAGAAATGACCAAAGCCGCCCTCAACGTCCTGGATAATGATCCGGACGGTCTGTTTCTGATGGTTGAAGGCGGCGCGGTAGATTGGGCCGGTCACGGGAATGATTCAGCACGGTTGATCGAAGAGCAGATTGACTTTAACAACGCCGTTGAAGCGGCGGTGGCCTGGGTCAATGCGAACAGCAACTGGGGTGAAACGCTTCTCATCGTGACCGGGGACCACGAAACAGGCTACCTCACCGGTCCCGGATCAGATCCGACCTGGGAGCCGCTGGTCAACAACGGCGCCGGCAATTTACCGGGCATGGAATGGCATAGCGGAAGCCACACCAACCAGCTGATCCCATTCTATGCAAAGGGCTCGCCTCACAAAATGTTCAAGGATTACGCCAAAAATGGTGACCTCGCAGGTGAAGACCCCGTGCACGGTTCTTACATAGACAATACCGCCATCGGACAAATTGTTATTGATCTCCTTGGCAATTAAGGCTGAGACAATACTATTTTTCCATTATTAAATAATTCGGCAGGGCGCTTTGTGCCCTGCCGAATTATTTTAAAACATGGCGCTTCCTTTTACTTGGATGGTGCTGTTAGGCTTTAGCAAACGTTTCTAACTATTGTAAAACCGTTAAAACCGCTACGCCGAATTAATAAATCAAATATATTTCAGCATTAAATAACGGTCACAAATTTATGATAACCTGAAATCAAAAAATGAAAATTTTAAGTTCATCTATTTTTAACGCTTACCTAATTTCACTCAAATATTTGGTCTCGATAATGGCTGCATCAACAAATAGCGAACACCTTTGAAATTTGTTGATCGCAAAACTAAAATGGTAACACAGTGTTTTGAGATAGCTTCTGCAATCTTTCCTTATCAGCAGTCATAAAACCATCTTCTATATCAGCGCATGGAAACACGTCGAATTGAAAATTTGAACCGGCCCATTCGAACGGAAAGATCCAAAAAAAATTACTGCTTGCTTGATTATCTCAGAAATCTGAGTAAAGAAAACTTTACCGGATCCATCAAAATCAATTTCAGCCAGGGCAGCATTGCTAGAGTTGAACGATTCGAAGAAATATCCAAAAAGCTGACCTTCTGATACCCAAAGAGGCTTCTAATTACGGCCGTTTAACCAGTGATTTTAAAAGTTCGAGTCCTTCCTCGCGGGCATGCAGGATGCGTTTGATGTCAACGCCGTGTAGTTCATCGCGAAGCAGAATGCGATCTTTTAAGACCTGCCGATAGAGCCGATATTCGTGTTTGGCGGGTATATTGGGCTCGACCCTTTCAGCATAAAACAGCTCATCAACCGGTTGGTTTTTCCCGTTTTGATTGCCTTCGGTTAAATCGACCCGATATTCCTCATATTCCAGAAAGCAATGAATCATCGGAATGTAGGGCAAGTCGTATGTTTGAAGTATTTTATCTGTCCCGGTCACAATCGTTTCGGTCATGGGATAGATGCCGATGCACTTGTGTATCGGTAACTCCAGTTCCGCCGCCAGGGTGGCAATAACGGCATGCTTGGTGGTGCAGCTGCCCATCTTTTCTTTAAACAGAATCATGAGGTCATCTCTGTCGGAGTTATACCCGTAAGGCACTTGATGGACATAATCGCAGGCATCCAGAAAAGTATTTATTGCGATGCTTATGAATTGATTCGAGATCGCGCCGGCCTTGTTTATCGTCTTGTTCGGAAAAATAGAATAAGGGTCCATTTTTTATTTCCCGCCTAATATGCGTGCTGAAAAAACACCAAAATTTAGGGCGACTCTCGTTAGGGTAACCCTGACACTCCGTAACCCGCTGCACCCAGATACAGATACTTGCCCAAGCCGATGGTGAAAAGATAGTTACCATAAAGCGCATGTTCAATCATAGAAATCATCAGTGAGCGTGTATCATAATAGGTTTTTGCAAAAAGAACGCCGCCTCCAAAAGTCAGCAGCAATGCCAGCGGATTTTTAAAAACAACATGCATATAGGCAAACGCCGCCGCACTGGCAAAGATCATTGCCCCGCCCTGAAACAGGTGCCGATAGCGATGAAAGAGAAATGCCCGATGGGTTAATCCCTGGGGACACACCGATAGCAAAGGATACAGGATCATCACCATTGCCCAGGTGGTGGGGCGATAGCGTGGAAAATTAAACAATATATCCGGTTCAAAAAAAACCACATAACCGCCCAGCAAGGCAACCGCCAGAATGAATCGAATGGCAACCGTTGTCAGATCCTTCCAATGACGGACCCGCCAGAGGTGTGATGTTTTGAATTGCGGATCGAAGATCAGCACCAGTACGCAAACAATCGAAAATACCCACAGGGCAAAAATCGGATAAACGGGGAAAAAGTTAAACGTACACGCAGTCGGCAGCCCAAAAAACAAAATGATATACTCTGTTATCAGATACCACCGCTTTAAGCGGCTGTTTGGTCTGAACATATTTCTAACCATTTTAAAAAATTATTCTAGTGCAGCTTTTGCATAATTGGTGGATACATTAATCCACCTCTGGAAATCTAGCTATTGCTTTGGAGATATCCTTTTTTATCAAAGGCTTTATGATCGGCCTGGTCGTGGCTGCGCCGCTGGGACCCATCGGAATCATCAGCCTGCAACGCACCCTTTCCAAAGGCAATCTATCCGGTCTCTTTTCCGGGTTGGGGATATCCACCGCTGATGCCATCTACGGGGCTCTGGCCACTTTCGGTGTTACCGCCATATCGAGCTTTTTGATATCCCAGGCACTTTGGCTCAAGATAATCGGT
>JASFIG010000268.1:0-6758 GCA_050122795.1 Desulfobacterales bacterium | reverse complement strand
GGGCGCTTTTGGGGCCGAAACCGACACCCCCCGGGCCGAGACCGTTCTGACCGGCAATTATCTGGTCAATCAGTTCGGGATGGACAATCTGGAGACCGGCAGCCTCATTTCATGGGCCATGGAGCTGTATGAACTGGGCATTATTACCGCTAAAGAAACCGATGGGCTCGATTTGAGCTGGGGCAATGATAAGGCCGTCCTCGAAATGGTTGAACGCATTTGCTACCGCAAGGGCTGGTTGGCCGATGCACTCGCCGACGGTGGCATTCCGGCCTCCAAAAAAATCGGCAAAAAATCCTTTGATTATCTGGTACAGGTCAAAGGTATGAGCAACCTGCATTCGGATGAACGGCCCACTCCTGCGCTGGCACTCAATGTGGCCACCGCATCCAGGGGATCGGACCATTTGAGAAGCCGGCCGGCCATCGATTTGTACCATCTGCCGGAAAAGGTTCTAAGAAAGATTTATGGTAGTCCGGTGCCCTATGAGGGGCCGCTGAGTTCCGAGCATACCGAATATGTCGGCAAACCCTGGCAGGTGTTCTGGCAGGAAAACTGTTTCATGGGTGTCGACTGTCTGGGGATCTGTAAATATCACACCACCTTTTTGGGGCCGACACTGCCCAATTTCGAAGACTGGTCAAAAGTGCTTTACTACAATACCGGACTCGAAATGACGCCTGAAGAAATCTGGGAGGTTGCCCATCGTTGCAACATGATCGAAAGGATGTTCAACCTGAGGGAAGGGTTGTCCCGCAACGATCTTGAAAAAGGCGATATGTTAAACCATCGCTATTTTGACGAGCCCTGCAAGCGCGGGGCCATTGATGTCATCGGCATGACCATCGACAAGAAAAAATTCGTCAAGATGGTCGATGAGTTATACAAGCATCAGGGCCTCGATAAAGAGGGTCTTCCCAAAAAAGAAACATTGAAAAAACTCGGCATCGAAAATGAGCCGTCCCATCTCCTTTAGAGAGTTATCCGTTATTAGTTATTGGTTATTCGTTCAAGAGGAACAAATCGATTTTCTAATAACAAATAACTATTAACAATTAACTACTAATTGAGCATCCCATGCGCAATTAGGTATGGAGGAAATAAATGGCTAAAGTACTATATATCGATCACCAGAAGTGTACGGGCTGCCAGCTGTGTGAGCTTGTGTGCTCTGTTTCGCATGATGGAATATCGAATCCTGCCCGCAGCCGGATTCGGGTGGTTAAGTGGGAGGCCGAAGGTCTATATATCCCGATGTCCTGCCAGCAATGCCAGGATGCACCCTGTTTGAATGTGTGCCCCGTAAAGGCGATCTCTCGCAATGAGGAATTGGAAAAAGTCGTTGTAGATTATGATGTCTGCATTGGATGCCGTTCATGCGTAAGCGCCTGCCCTTTCGGTGCCATGGCGTTTAATCCGACCGACCGAAAGGTTTTTAAATGCGATCACTGTGATGGCGATCCGCAGTGCGTCCGATTCTGTGAGGTAAAAGCCGTTGATTTTGTTGAGGCGGATAAAGTCAGCTTTTCCAAACGCCGACAGGCGGCGGAGCGGGTATCCACAGCGAGCAAAGAAGCTGCGGCAATGGAGAATCAAATGTAACCAAAACGGTTACATGAATTGGTTCAAAAATTTGTTGTTTAAATTATGTGCGCTTAAATCTCAATTTTCAAACACCAAATTTCGACTCGGCCTGAGCCCGTCGCAGGCCAACTAAATCTCAATTTTTCAATCACCAAAACGAGTCTGGTGATTTGGAATTTAAGAACTGTGAGGGGCTTCTGATTCATGCGGGGGCCCTTCCTTTTTTTCCTGTAAAGCAAAATGACTGCCATTCAGACAGCAAATCGCATCCCTGCAAAAATGGCCATCGTTACCAGCTATTTCAAAGGTGAGACATACGGATTGCTGGGGCCTCAAATGGCGGCCACCATCATCGAAGATAACAGCAACTGTGAGTGTATTGTGATTGCTGTCAGCCGTGATGACGACCCTGTTGTGCTCAAAAAGGCCCTGGCAGATTATTTTGACGCCCACATACCGATCATCGGCTTTTCCGCCCTGAGCGGCCGCGAAGATTTATTTTCCCTGGCAGCCGACCTGAAGGACGAGGGGGCGATCACGATTCTGGGGGGTCCTCAGGCAAGCGTTGATTTTATCGGAGAAAAAGACTGGCAGGAATATCCCCATCGCTTCGCGGGTTTATGGAAATCGTTCAGCTATGGTTTGCAAGGGCCGGCAGAGCAGATCATACCACTGCCTGGGCTTTCAGATACCAATGATGCGACGTCTATCCCGGGACTTTTGATTGCGGAAGCAGATGGCACGATCAGGCAAAATGCCTCGAAAGCCTGGGACCCCAATTATCTGGGGAATGTCCGCTGGGATAATATCTACCGTATTGCAAAAAACAGATTGACACCGTTGAAAGTTAGATTGGGCCAGGTTTTGCAGCACATCGGCTGCCCGCATGCAGCCCGCGCCACAGAAGCTCGCATCGATTATCCGGCTACGATCAGCACCGGGCAGGCAAAATCAATTAAACTTCCCCTGCGAGGATGCTCCTTTTGTGATGTGGCGGTGGACAAAGGTTTTCACGGCACGCTGGATACCGACAGGGTGATCCGGCAGATCCGTTGCTTACCTGAGACCCCGGATGGCAGAAAAATTCCCTTTGAGCTCATCAATGAATATCCGCTGCCGATTCTGGGAGATTTGCTCGAAGAGATTTGTTCCCGCGGCATCGAACTGTCCCAGATCAACCTTACCTTGAGAGCCGATGGTCTTATCTCCGGGTTTGCGCATTTAAAATCCGTGCTGACGCTTGCCGCTCAGCATGGCATTTTTGTGTTGCTGAGCTCGATCGGATTTGAGTCATTTGACGACCGCATCCTGCGCAACCTGAACAAGGGGTTGAGTGTTGCCGATAACCTGCAGGCCATACGTCTGATGCGGAATCTTAAAGCAGAATTCGGGGACACGTTTGGATATTCAAGCAGGGAAGGGGCCAATCACGGATTCATTCATCCCACTGCCTGGGACACCGAAGAGACCGCTTCTGAGAATCAAAAAATAATTTCCCTGTACAGCCTGCAAAACGATATTCTGCCGCCCCACAGCACCCCGCTTGTGATTCATCACGCTTCGGCTCTGGGTGATTGGATCCGGAAAGTTGAGCAACGCGAAGGGCTCCATTGGCCACGATACGGATCCGTTATCGGTTGGTGGGATATTCCGCACTCCAACCACGATAAAGAGTGATAGATAAGCCTACCCTTGAAAGCGTTCGACTTCTTTGATACTGATGACAGATTCGAATTCCTGATTAAACGTATTTATCCTCAAAAGGAGATGTTTGATGAAAGACAAGTATGACGCGGTCATTATCGGTTCGGGTGTTATCGGTTGTTGCATCGCCTTTGAACTGGTCAAACGGGGCTACAAAACGCTGAATGTCGACAAACTCGCTGATGCCGGTATGGGTTCCACGAGCGGCTCTTGCGCCGTTATCCGATTCCACTACTCTACGACCGAAGGGGTGGCCATGGCACGAGAAGGCTATTTCTACTGGCTGGATTGGCCCAAATATCTCGAGGTCAGAGATCCCGCCGGGATGGCCTTTTATCGCAATACCGGGGCGCTGGTTTTCAAGACCCCGATCAACAAGAATCTTAGCCGGGTCAAAACTGTTCTGGACGAATTCGGCGTGGGGTATTTAGACCTGCAGCCTGAAGAAATCGAGCGCTACCTGCCCAATGTGAATCTGGCCAGTTACTTCCCTCAAAAATGGCTTGATGACCCGCAGTTCGGTGAACCCACTGCAGAAAGGATCCCCGGCGCCCTCTGGATTCCTGAGTCCGGTTACATTTCAGATCCCAAACTGTCGACCCACAACATCATGGTAGCAGCAAAGGCCAAAGGGGCCGACTTTCTTTATAATGTGGAAGTTACGGACATATTGCAGAAACAGGGTCGTGCGGCCGGTGTCAAACTCGTTGATGGCAGCAAAATTGAAGCACCAATTGTCGTCAATGTCGCCGGTCCGCATTCTTATTTGATCAATCGAATGGCTGGCGTCGAGGACGCGATGAAGATCAAAACACGGCCGATGAAGCAGGAAGTGGCCCACGTACCGGCTCCTGAAGGCATCAATTGGGAAAGGGATGGTGTCATTACATCAGATGGAGACATCGGTTGCTACTCGCGTCCGGAGGTGGGCAATCATTTTCTGATCGGCAGCGAAGATCCGGAATGTGATCCGCGACTGTGGGTGAACAACCCGGATGATTATGACACCAATTTTACCGATCAGTATAAATGTATGGTGATGCGCGAAGGAATGCGCGTCAATGATCTTACCGTTCCCAACCAGTACAGGGGCGTGGTTGAGCTCTATGACTGCAGCGATGACTGGCTTCCGATCTACGACAAGTCCGATCTGCCCGGATTTTATCTGGCCATCGGCACCAGTGGCAATCAGTACAAAAATGCGCCGGTTGCGGGCGTCATGATGGCTGAATTGATCGATGCCTGCGAGAAAGGGCGCGATCACGATATCGATCCTTTTCAATTTTATATGAAATATATGCGGCGGCATCTCAATGTGGGATTTTTCAGTCGCAACCGCGAAATCAATACCGACTCCAGTTTTTCGGTCATTGGATGATAGACACAAACCGGCATACAGATGCCGTTACAGACCGAAAGCTTCTGCTCTTTGAAAAGAAGCATGATTTTGATTTGTGGTGAGGAAAAAATTATGAAAAATTCAAGATTCATATGTGGCTTGGTCTTCATTTTTTTTATCATTGCAGGGTGTTCGGGAGAATACGCACGAATAAAAACCTTACCGGCCAGTGAATCAAAAGTTACCCAGCAGGAACTCATCGACAACTGGTCAGACTACACCATCTGGCTCAGGTCAACTGTTGTTGTTTTTGATCCGAAAGATGACGATCGGAAAATTGAAGTGGGCAGCAATTGGGGTATGGTAAACGATCAGGCAACCTGGGAAGGGATCGTCAAGGCCAACACAACGTCAGAGGGAAACATCACCCCGACATGGGCCAATTACGCGATGACCCGGGTCCGGGAAATCCGGAGCCCCGACGGCCAGCTCCTTTTTGGATATATCATCCATCAACAGGGGGATCTGGTGAGTGCCAGGCTGGTTGATGAAAATACAATGCGGCTATTTTATAACCGTGCCAGTTTCGGTGGGCGATGAATTCTAATATGTGTCTTACTTAATCCCGATATTACTGTTAAATTGATATCTTTGAGTACCATAAAATTCTAATAGATTTCAAAATCTATTTTGCTCAATCTCAGATTGACATTGATCTGATATCGAATTTGTTCACTGGCGTAAATGCTTTAGGCATGAAACCATGATTGAATATGAACCGACTTTCGTGAGGAAAGAAAAATGGAAGAAAGCATGACCCGGTCTTATCGTCTGGCAAAGGAACTATCACAGCTTTTTGACCTGGAAAGCAAAATTGATACGGTGCTTTCAGTTTCGATGTACCACCTCAATGAATTTATGGATTCCGAAAGATCGTCGATTTTTTTATTTCAACATTGGAATGAACAACTTTCGATCTTTTCATCCCTCGATCTTAATAAACATGAAATCCGCATTCCCAAATCATGTGGCGTCGCAGGGTGGGTGTTTGTGAACCACGAGCCTGCAATCGTGAATAACGCCTATGAGGACAGCCGCTTCTATAAAGAGGTAGATGAATTGACAGGGTATCACACGCGCAATCTAATCTGCACGCCTTTACTTGATTCCAAGGATCATTGTTTAGGTACACTTCAATCATTAAACAAGAAAACAGGCGACTTTACAACCGACGATCTTGAATTATTGAACCTGGCCGCCCGTATGGTGGCTGTTGCAATAAAAAACAGCAAACATTATAACGAACTTTTAGTTACGAACAAAGCGCGCAAAAGATTTATAAAACAGATTACTACCAATATGGGTCATATCGCTGATAAGTTATAACCTGAATCTTGCCCAAAAAAATGTGACTGGACGGGACCAGACGTGACTGGCTGTACTTCACTTGTTTTCTTTAGTCATGGTAGGCTGTCAATAACACATGCATGACTGCCTGAATGCCAAGCAAGTGGAGATAAGAATCGTGAACCTCACAAAGTTATTATGCGTTATTTTCACCGCAGCACTTTTTATACCGGCGGTTGCATCAGGTGAAGAAATACATGTCAGAAACGGATTTTGGGGAGGAATTGATGCCGGTGCCGGATATTTGAAGCAGTCATTTGAAGAACGAAACGAAGATGATGCTTATTTTTTTATGGGATTTAAAGGTGGCTACACAATCAATCCGCATTTTTTGCTGGGAGTCGAATTAAGCGGTTGGTTGCTCGAAGCCGGCGATCCTTCCGATCCAAATAAAGGCAAGGGCCTCATGCAAGCCCTTGTTATTACCCGGTTGTATCCCTTCAAAGATTCAGGTCTTTTCGCAAAAGCAGGTGGGGGTTATGTCAGTAATTGGAGCAACAGGTCGGACGAGCCCAACCGAAAAAATGGCTGGGGCTTCACGTTGGGGGGCGGTTATGATATCACGCTTGATGGCTTCTTACCTGACCTGGATATTGCACTCAGCCCGTTTGCCACCTTTAGCTATGGGAACACGGGAAATTGGGACTATCGAGCGGTAACAGTTGGAATCGGCTTTACTTTTCACTAGTATCGACAAGAATGGCTGGTTGCTTTTTCTGATAGC
>JASFIG010000267.1:0-6779 GCA_050122795.1 Desulfobacterales bacterium | reverse complement strand
GCGTCCCGTTTTGACCGAAGCCGAGACCATCGGCCAATTATCAGCCAGCAGTTCCCGGAAAATATCTAAATTTTCATCGGTTTGTGAATCATCGTTTTTATTGGCCAAAATCAAAAACGGCACCGGGCGGATGCCCCGCTGGTCCCTGTAGCGATCTTTCAGGCGCATGGGCACTATGCCATGTGCTTCGAGCAATGCAAGCGAATCCTCAATCTGCTGCCAGGGATCGGTTTGCAGATCCACCATTAACAGCACCAGATCACAGCGTCGTATGAGATCCATCATTTCCGGATCGATATATTCCGTGCTCAGCGGCGGTGTATCGATCAGCTGAACCTGAATATTTTCTATCGGCATCATGCCGGGGGTCGGTTTCCAGGTTGTGTAAGGGAAATCAGCGACTTCGGGCGAGGCGTTGGTTACCCGGGCCACCAGAGCAGATTTGCCGACGTTGGTGGCGCCGATAACGACCACCTGCCCGGCGCCTTCTTTGTTGATATGATAGGCGGATTCGTGTCGACCCAGACTTTTTTTGGCCTGGGCGGCTGATTTTAATTTTGACACCCGCTTGCGCAGATCGGCGCGTAATTTGTCGGTCCCCTTGTGCTTCGGGACGATGCTGATCATTTCATCAAGACAGGCGAGTTTTTCTGCAGGTGTTTTGCTTGAACGCAAACGCTTTTCAGCGTCATAATACTCCGGTGGCAGGTTTGTTGGCATAATGATAACCTCTGGGCAGGCATTTCATTATTGGCAACAGGTTGATTTCACGTTAAAGAAATTCGCTAAAAAAGTCAACCGGCACTCCACGTGTGTTCTCGCGACGGTTGATTTTTAATTTCACAAAGCTTATGCATATGCAATTTAAGGTGTAAAGCCTGCCAAAAATCGGTAGAATTGCAGAAAGGACGATCCTGGAAAATGGATAAAAAATGGGTGGAAGCTTTTGCTAAAATGACCTACGGTATTTATGCCCTAACGTCTAAAGCGGGTGAAACTGTCAACGGCATGATCGCCTCCTGGGCCTCACAGGTTTCGTATGATCCGCCGCTGATCATGGTCGCTGTTCACCCCAACCGATATTCCCATCAACTGATCGAGAAAGGGGGTTGTTTTGCCCTGCACATTTTGTCCACAGGGCAAACAGAGTTCTTGGCGCGGCTTAAAAGACCGGATGTCGATCAAAAATTTGCCGGTCTCGATTGGACGCCAGGCTTAACCGGCTGTCCGATCCTGAGTGACTGCCTGGCCTATCTTGAATGTAAGCTTAAAACCCATTACCGGCCCGGCAATCATACCCTGTTTATCGGCGAAGTGATCGAGGCCGGCAGTCCCGCAAACGGAAAGCCGTTTACATCGTTGGATTATGATGGCGTTTACCTGGGTAAAGCCTGACCTGGCCGGCGGCTTGAGTACGAATCGTTTCATGGATATAGTGTCAAATTATTGAGGATGTGGAGAGTTTTTCTTAAATTGATCGCGGAATAAATGATCAGCGATTTCATCGGGCAAACTCATGATTATTGGAGTGTAGCGAAAGAACAGAGTTCATTTACGATAGATGTTAAATGTGTTTCAGCGATTGATTAAAAAGAGTCATACAGGAAAGGAGCGTATGCCTATGGCTGCCTGGAAAAGCTATCTGGAAGAAAATCAGGATCGTTTTTTGGAAGAGTTGCTGGCGTTTTTAAGCATTCCCAGCGTTTCCAGTTTGAAAGAACACAAAGCAGACGTGCAGCAAGCCGCCGACTGGGTTGCCGCACGGATGCAGGCTGCCGGCATCGAAAATGTGGAGGTGCTGCCCACCGGAGGTCATCCGGTCGTTTACGGCGATTGGCTGCACGCAGGCGATAAGCCCACCATTTTGATTTACGGACATTTTGACACGCAGCCGGTTGATCCGCTGGAGCTGTGGTCCCAGCCGCCGTTTGAGCCGACCATCAAAGATGATCGCGTCTATGCCCGCGGGGCTTCCGACGACAAGGGCAATATGCTGGTGCCGATTCTGGCCGTGGAGGCCATGCTCAAGAGCACAGGACAGCTGCCGGTCAACCTTAAGTGCTTTTTTGAAGGCCAGGAAGAGATCGGCAGCCCGCAGCTGCCTGAATTTATTTCTGCCAACCGGGACCGCCTGGCCTGCGACCTGATTTTCAGTGCCGACGGCGGTCAATGGGATGAAGATCAGCCGGCGCTCATGATCGGGCTCCGTGGTCTGTGTAACCTGCAAATTGATGTCAAGGCGGCTAAAAGCGACACCCATTCCGGCACCTTCGGCGGAACTATCATGAACCCGATCCATGCCCTGGTGCAACTGCTGGAATCCATGCACACCCGGGATGGCAAAGTCGCCGTCGACGGCTTTTATGATACCGTGCGAGCGCTTTCGGAAACCGAAAAGGCCCAGATCGCACAAATCCCTTATGATGAATCGGCCTATAAAGCCGAGCTGGGAGTCGAACAGCTTTTTGGTGAACCCGCGTTTTCAACATACGAACGGGCCTGGATCCGCCCCACGCTGGAAGTCAACGGTATCTGGGGCGGTTTTCAGGGTGAAGGGGTTAAAACCGTTCTGCCGAGCACGGCCCACGCTAAAATCAGCTGCCGGCTGGTGCCGGATCAGGATCCGGCAACAATCCTTGAATTGATCAGCAGCCATATTGACGGGCACCGGCCACCGGGCGTGAAAGTGACGGTTGAACCCAACCCCAGCACAGCAGACCCCTATTTGATTCCCTTCGATCATCCGGGCAATCAGGCTGCTGCCGAGGTTCACAGGGCGCTCTATGGCAAGCAGGCCTTTTCTGCGCGCATGGGGGGCAGCATTCCGGTGTGTGGCCTGTTTTTAAAGGAGCTGGGCGCCTATACGGTCAATTTTGCCTTCGGCCTCAAAGATGAAAACATCCATGGGCCGGATGAATTCTGGCGTCTCAAAAGCTTTAAGCGCGGCCAGGAAGCCTATGGCATGCTGCTGGAAAAATTAAGCGATATCAAACTCTCAACATCAAACCATCAATCGATTCGCTAAAATAATGCGAGGTAGTGCCGGCTGTGGGAAACCCTGGAGGCGCTTTGACATTGTGGGTATGATCATTTATGGATCAGGTCTATTTTTTCTGCAAGATACCCTGCATCTTGTCGATCAGCAATTTAAGCAGATCTTCTTTAAATCCATAGGGCATGACATTGAGGATGTCGTGCAGGCGTTCCTCCCAGCGGTTCATGATGGCCGTGGGTGTGGGCCTTTCCCAGGTGAGCAAATTGAAAACTTCGTCCCGAATTTTTCGGCGCATGCGCATCTTTTCGCGTTTGTCGGCGCGTTGCGCCATGGCCAGCGATTCTTCGAAAAACTGGCGAATTTCATACACGTCTAGTTCCGTTAGTCGGGGCATAACTGCATAACTCCGGAATTTAATTGCAGATTGATGAACCGCCGGTGGGTAGCTATAATTTCTACTGTTTTCAATAGCTTATCACATAAAGCGGTCAAAAGTCAAATTTTTGTATCAGCTCTAAATCGACCTGCGGGAAAACAGGTGTCAGCGCACCAGCCAAATTTTCAAAGGGCTGCATGCGAATATGGCCAAACACTCCAAAGGACGGCATAATTTGAAAATTGTCTTAACCAATGATGACGGCATTGATGCACCGGGTCTGAAAACGCTCTTTCAATGCATGCAGTCGCTGGGCGACATTGTGACAGTTGCCCCCCAGCGACCCCAGAGCGGCACGGCTCACCGGGTTACCACCCGGGACCCCATTCATTTTAATCAGGCGGATACGGATCGGTTCGGTATCAATGGCACGCCCGCAGACTGCGCCCGGGTTGCCCTGAAGCGATTTGCACCCGATGCCGACTGGCTGATTTCAGGGATCAATCCCGGCGCCAATCTGGGCTCAGACGTGTACAATTCAGGCACGGTGGCGGCGGCCCGGGAGGCGACCATTTTAGGGTGTCGTGCGATTGCGATCTCGCAATATATTGCCAGGGACCGGCAAATCGATTGGGCTGCAACCGGTTATCATGCCCGGCCGGTGTTGCAAATGCTGTTGAGCCGTGATCTGGCTCACGGGCATTTCTGGAATGTCAACCTGCCCCATCCCCACGGGACCGATATAGAACTATCCTACGCATTTTGCGATCTGGATACCCATCCCCACCAGTATACCTACGATCAACAGGGGGACGCGCTCATCTATAAAGGGACCATTCATGAACGTCCCCGAGATGCGGGCAAAGATGTAGCGGTGTGTTTTGACGAAGGTAAAATAGCGATTACCTGCCTGGCGGTGGACACAGGCGATCGGAAAATGTAGTGCCGATTCAACGAATACATAAACCAAAACCGAGACGAATAAAAGAATACGCTATTCGCCCTGCTAATTTGGAAGCGCAACCTTGATCCGCACTTCACCAAAATTAGCTTCAGGCAATGTTGGTTCCTCTGTAACGACAAGAACCTCTGGTCCGCCAAATTCCTTAATGATGACTCTTTTATAATTCCTTCTAGTTTCTATTGCTTGATATCGGCAATATGGTGACGATATCTTGCCTGTATCACAATTTTAGGTCAAAAGGCTGGCCGCCGGCAAATTGCTTCCGTCGGCCCTTTTGATAAAGCGTTACCCCGCCGGCGCCGTACACCTGCCAGCAGCCCCGCGGACCGTCATTGAGCATACCGCTTTGTTCATCGATTCCGATCAAGATCGTATCTGGAAGCTGCTGGCTGAGCTCAGGCGCCCAGTTTTGACCGAAGGTATCGTGGTGCGGCAACACACAGGCGCCGGGTATCAATTCCAGTCCTTTGAATGTTTTTTTGGCGTAGGGATCGTAGTAGGCATCGCATAAGATCATGGCACCGGCGCTACTGCCGGCGATCACCGCTCCGGACTGATGGGCGCTTAGAATGGCCCGCCAGCTGTTGCTGCCTGCCAGCGATTGTTCCAGATACCGCGGAAAACCGCCCAGAAGATAGATCATCCTGGAGCTCTTCAGCGCTTCGATCACGGTTGGATCATCAGCAGATACGCGGTCAATCAGCGGCAGAGCGCTGACATTGACGGCGCCCAGCTGTTTAAACCAGTTGACACCGTTTTTCCCGGCACGCTGATGATTGTTGTCCGGTGCCGCTGCGGCCGGAATGATACTGATACGCGCATCGAACCCACCGGCGAGCTCAATTGCCCTGCGGTCCGGCTCTGCCATACGGCCGCCAAATTCAGCGCCGCCCGCTAATAGAATATAGCCCATCGAAAAATGCCTAAAATGCGCTAAAGTGACTAAAGTAAATGTGAGCACCTAACTGACAAAAATATGGCACGAATAACATGTTGATGCAAGTTCGGTGGATGCGGGTCATTCACATTCGAACGCATCAGATAAGCGATGCGTATTTACAGGTGGTCGCATGATATGGTAGGTCAGGTCTGTCAACCCAAAAGAAGCATGCTGCGGCCATATTTACCCTGTTCCATGAGATCAAATCCCATGAATGTCTCTTTAACCGTTGTTGCCAAAAAGCCGGAGCCCGGTTCAACCAAGACGCGTCTCAGTCCGCCGTTTACGCCTGAAGCAGCGGCTGAATTATACGATTGCCTGATGCGCGACACCCTGGCGTTGGCCGGACAGCTGTCAGGGGTTGATCTGACGCTTGCCTATACACCGGCCTCGGCAGTTGATTATTTTAAAGGCCGGGTGCCGAACGGTTTTGGTCTCATGGTCCAAGAAGGCGCCCATCTGGGAGAACGCCTGGCGAATGCCCTTGCGTTTCAACTCAAACGGGGGTATCGCAGGGCGGTCATCATGAACAGCGATGGACCGACTCTGCCCCTGGCGCATTTGCAGGCGGCATTTGCCGAACTGGATCATGCCGATGTGACCCTGGGCATGGGCCATGACGGCGGCTATTACCTGATCGGCCTGAAGCAGATGGTTCCGGAGTTGTTTGAAAATATTGCCTGGAGCACAGATAAGGTCATTCCCCAGACACTGGACATCTGTCAGCGCCTGAAACTGACCGTTCATTGCTTGCCGGAGTGGTATGATGTGGATGTAGAGGCCGATCTTGAAAGGCTGCGCTTCGATTTAGCCCAAAACCCGGCCGTTGCCCCCAAGACGGCTGATTTTCTAAAAAAATGGGATAAATTTTATACTTAATTTTTCTGCCTGAGGCGAGTTTCGCATTTATTGGACCGCCGGCGGGCCCAGATCATATATCTCAAAATTGGTCGGCCCCTCCTGCAAACCTTCCAGTTGATCTTCTTTACCGGACCGCTCATCACTTTCCTGCCACCGGATCCAGTCATCAATTGTCTGCCAGGTTGAGACCACAGCTATGTTACGCGGATCGTAGTGATTTACCAGCGTTTCTCCGGAGATATATCCCGGCTGTTTGAGTGCCTGACCGCGAACCTCTTTCAACAATTCCAGGGCCGCGTCTGTTTTGCCTTTTTTGATATATCTTTTGATAAACACCTTAACTGCCATGCTGACCTCCTTTAACGTCTTGACCTGGTCTGAAAAAAATTACCGACAACGACGCAACAGTTCTTATGTCTGATTATCAAGCAAACGCCATGGTGCCGGCATCACAAAATTTTCTTCAGCTTTGCTGAAGCAGCTGCAGAGCCGGCTTGCCAAGTGGACCTGTTCGTATAGTATATATTAATTTGCTTAAATCAAATAGATCTTGTATTAGAACGCATGAGACATTTCAGTGCGTACGCTGCAATTTTGTCATTCGGCGGGATATTTTTAAAAGCGGTGACCATTTCATGACTGT
>JASFIG010000266.1:0-6810 GCA_050122795.1 Desulfobacterales bacterium | reverse complement strand
CTTCTTCCAGGGTGCGGTCGAACTTGCGCAAACGGGCGGAGACCACCAGCGTCACCAGGGTGGCGATAAAGGAAAACTGCCCCAGCACCACCAGCCAGAAGCCGGGACGAAACAATTCCACATCTATTTTCCAGCTCTCCTCAAAATGGGTACCCAGCGTATTGCTGAACAGCAGAATCGATATTCCCAGAATCACACCCGGTATGACCAGCGGCGCCAGCATCAGAAAATAAAGCCCCTGTTTGAATCGAAAATCTTCCTGTTCAAACAGAAAAGCCGCACAGGTCCCCACCGCCAGTGACAGCAAGGTCACAAAAAAAGCTACCCGGAAACTGACCCAGATACTGTCCAGATTGATTTGATCATTAAAAATGCCGACCCGCTGGGGCAAGTCGGCGGTAAACCACTCCAGCGTAAACCCCTTCCAGGGCAAGGACGGGAACTGGGAGTCGTTAAATGCCAGCACGCAGGTCACCAGCAGCGGCGCAAACAGAAAGACAAAATACAACACCACATAGAGCTTGAAGCAGCGGTTGTACGTTTTGGAGGTCGGCAGTGTCCGGATCATTGCACCACCTTCTTTAGATTCTGCCGGGTCAGTTTAAGCCCCAGCCAGACGACGATCGAAGACAGCACCAGCAGCAAAAAGCCAAATGCGGACCCCTGGTTCCAGTTAAAAGAGGCGATAAATTGATTATAGATTTGCTCGGTAAACCAGAGCGAGTTCTTACCGCCCATTAAATTCGGCGTCAGGTAATTGCCCAGCGTCAGCATAAACACCACGATAGAGCCCGACATAATACCGGGAGTGGCATGCGGAATGATAATCTTGAATAATATGGTCCACATATTGGCGCCCAGGTCATAGGCCGCCTCAATCAGGCTGTTATCCAGGCTATCGAGCACCGAGATGATCGGTACCACCATAAACAGCATGGAGGTATACACCAGACCCAGGATCATGGTGGAATCCCGGTAGAGCATCTCAATAGGTTGCTTTAAAATACCCGCTTTCAGTAAAAAATGATTGATCACCCCGCTTTCTCTTAACAGGATCATCCAGCCGTAGACCCGCACCAGCTCGCTCACCCAGAAAGGCAGCAACAGTAAGACCAATAGAAATCCCTGATATCTGGGGTTGACCACTTTGGTGATATAAAAGGCTACCGGAAGGGCAATCACAAAGGTCAGAAACGTAACCAGGATGGAATACAGCGCGGTTCGCACGAAGGTCAGCCAGTATATGGGCTCTTCAAAAAAATTCAAATAATTATTGAGACTCCACTGCATCTGGCCTTCGTCGTTTTCCAGGCGAAAAGACATCAGCAGCAGATCGATGTGCGGCAGCACGATCATCACAAACAGCCACAGCACCACCGGAGCCAGGAAAAAAAATAACCCCCATCGCTTGTGACTCGTCATAGTAATTTATCTTCGTTATGGGTTACAAGTAAATAGCTAAAGCTTACGGCTTTCGGGTGTCGGTCAACGGGTTCAAAGGTTCAGCGTTCAGAGGTTCAAAGGTTAAAAAAATCAATTGATGCTAAGGTCTGAGCTAAAAATTTATCCGAAGTCTGGCGCCCATTCGTAAAACCCTGAACTTTTGAACCCAGAACCCTGAACCTGTTAATCTTTCTTTCTGGGAAAACAGATGCCGGACTGCTCGTCCCAGCCGATTTCAATCTTATCGTTTTTCCGGATGTAGTCATACTGATGGGTTTGGGGCATAGCGATGAGCAATTCCGTGTCTGCGTCCAACGGGTTGGCCAGCAAGCGACTGTTGGCGCCGTCAAAAAGCAGATCCTTAACAATAACCTCGAAGCGATTCAGATTCGCCAGGCCCGCATCGGGTTCGATCAACATGGCCTCCGGGCGCAGGAATAGATCGACTTCATCGCCTGGCTGCAACTGCTGCCGAATTTTGGTTCGAAATAGCCGACCATCGTTCGTCTCAATTTCAGCGGATTTTTGATCGCACTGCCGGATATGGCCGGACCAGGTATTGTTATCCCCAACGAACTGGGCCACAAAGGGGGTATCCGGGCTGTTGTATAAATTCTGGGGAGTGTCGACTTGCTCAAAAACGCCCCGGTTCATCACCGCCACATGATCGGACATCACCAGGGCTTCAGACTGGTCGTGGGTGATATACACAAAGGTGGTGCCGACTTTGGCCTGAAGTTTTTTCAACTCAACCTTCATTTGTTCGCGCAATTTCAGGTCCAGCGCCCCCAACGGTTCATCCAGCAGCAGGACCGCCGGCTCCAGCACCAGACAGCGCGCGATGGCCACCCGCTGCATCTGCCCGCCTGAAAGCTGATCCACTTTTTTGTCGGCAAAGCCGGTCAGATCCACGCGCTCCAGGATGGCATCGACCTTGTTCTTAATCGCGGATTTATCGTCGCCGCGCCTGCGCAGACCGAAAGCAATGTTTTCACCGACATTCATCATGGGAAACAAAGCCAGGTGCTGAAAAATCAGGTTGACCGGGCGTTTGTTGGGCGGGATGCCGAGCATGCTTTGACCGCGAATTTCGATGGTGCCGGCAGAGGGTTCGGTCAGCCCGGCAATCATTCGCAACAGGGTCGTTTTGCCGCAGCCCGAGGGCCCCAGAATGGAAAAAAAACTGCCGTCGGCGACCTCAAAGGATACGTTGTCGACCGCCACAAAATCATCAAAGGTTTTCGTGACCGCTTTTACTGCCAAATCGATTTGCATAAAAAACCTTCTGAACGAAGCTTTTTTGTAAGGGTAAAAATAAAATAATGGGTTAAGCGGAAAGAAATCATTCATGTAAAATGAAACTTTTCCGCTTGTTACCCATTATTCTATTATTCCATCATTCCAAGATTCCACATCATGGGCTTACCCTTGTGAAGCCCAAGGGAATGTTGTTCGACGATTTTAAGAAATGTCAAAAATCTATTTTGCGGCTTTGACTTTGTCCAAAATTTTACCTTCGATTTCCTCAAGCTTTGCCGGCACGGGTGGATACCATTTGATATTATCAATTGCTTCCGGCGGAAAACAGCGTTCAAAATTCCCCCGGATGTCCACATTCGTCAACATGATCGCCCCCTTGGAGGCCGTCCCGTATTTTTCCATATTCGTAAACTGGGCGGCATTTTCCGGCTGGAGCATGAAGTTAATCCATTTGTAGGCCGCATCCACATTTTTGGCCTTGGCCGGTATGGCAAAGGTATCGATCCAGCCCAGCGCACCGCTTTGGGGAGCCACAAAATCGATATCGGAATTTTCCACATGCAGTTTCCAGCCGCCATTATCCCAGGCCATTGCCAGGTGCACCTCTTCAGAGCGCATGGATTCCAGTAAAGCATCCCCGTTGGTCCAGTAATTTTTGACAATCGGCTTGGCATCGATCAGGGCCTGGCCGACTTTTTCCATCAATGCCTGGTAGGCGTTGACATCACTGTATTTGGCAAAGGGATCATCCCCCATGGCGAATGCGATGGCAATCAGCGTCGGCCTTTTTAGGCGGTAGCTGACACGGCCTTTGTAGGCTTCGTTGAGCAGATCCGAATAATCTTTGGCATCGGCTGCAAATTTGCGGTTCACAACTAAACCGGATGTTCCCCAGCAAAACGGCACGGCGTATGATTTAACATCGACCATGGTGTTGAGCTGCACGGCCTTGAGCATGGAAGGAATAATCTGAGCCGTATTGACCTTGGACAGATCGATCGGTTGATAAATTTGATATTTTTCCTGAACCGAAGCGATGCGGTCCTGGCTGGGCTGGGCCAGATCAAAACCGGCGCCGCGGGTGGCGCGCAATTTGGCGATCATCTCCTCATTGTTGGAATAGGTCACCTTGACGGTGATACCGGTTTCCTTTTCAAATTTCTCTACCAGATTTTTGGGCGCATACCCTTTCCAGGTTAACAAAGATAAGGTTTCGGCTGCGTACAGGCCGCCGGTAAATACCAGCACAAAAGCAGAAATCACACCTAAAACAAGGATGGTCTTTTTGGTCATAATAATCCTCCTTTCAATTGATTGAGATTTGATTTAATCTAAATCTTTTTCCATAGAAAAATGAAATGTAATAAATCAGAAACAGATGAAGACAGAATGACGGATGCATCCCCGCATTAGAACAGCAATTCAACGATCGTTTGAAGAGCGTATTCGATACAAGCCGAAAACTATTACGTTGCGAAAAAGTTGTATTATTCGGCTGCGTCAGCTATTTAGAGAGGGCAATTTCTTGCTTAAATGTACACCCCAAAAAAGCAAGTTTTCGTTAAAAAGTCAATCGATATATTAAAATTTGGTAGTGGAATAACGGCCTCCTATTTTTATAGAAATATTGACCACTTAAAATGAAAAAATTGACCATTGTATGGGATTTTGACGGCACCATTCTACCGAGTGAGCCCTATGATAGTGAGCAGTCCCTCCTCATTCACGCGATGAATCGAAAGCAAAAGCCGTTCGGCGGCCTCAAGAAGATATATGCCAGAGCGATGATTTACGCCGATCAACGCGAGCGCTTGCGCACGACCTTTAAAAAAACCTACATCCGGATGTTAAAAGGTACGCCAACGGCTGAACTTGATCGGTTATGCCAGGAACTGGCTGAAAAAATATCGAAAACGGACCGCAAGGTTTTCCGGACATTGAAAGAAGATGGGCATGATATGATGGTATTCAGCTGCGGGACGGCTGATTTAAGCGAGCGAGTCCTGATATTTGCAGGGCTTTTGAACTGTTTTAGCCTGATCGAGGGCAACCGGTTTCAGTTTGCCGGCGACCGCATACAAGGAATGCAGCTTCGATTACCGGATCCAACGGATAAGCTACGCATGATGCACCGGCTGAATTTATCTCCGGATCTCACCATGGTAGTCGGCGACGGCTATACTGATTTACCCCTTTTGGATTGGAGCACAATGCCGGTCCTCATAGATCGCAGTGGCCGCAAAAAAAAATACTTTTCAGACCGAAATTTTTATTTTATATCCTCGATTCCGGAAATAATGACTATCATCAAAAACCGAGCATATTGATGAAAAATAAGAAACTGATCGTCTTTGACATGGACGGCGTCCTGATCGACGTCTCCGGATCGTATCGCGAGACAGTTCGTCAAACCGCCGGACTTTTTTTTAGGATCGCCCCGTCGTTCGAAAAATTGCCCGATCCCTTATTCCGACTGGCCGACCTGGCTGCTGTCAAGCAAAGCGGCGGGCTCAACAACGACTGGGATTTATCCTGCCTGGTCATCAACTTGCTGTTCAACCGGATTGAAAAACCACCGGTTTATCGGAGCAAAGACCCCTGGGCGCGCTATCAGGAAACCATCCGCCAGTGCGATGTGGCTACGCTGGGAGATTTTTTGAAATCAACTCCGAATCCGTTGACGGTCATGTTGCAAAAAGCTGGTAAAACGAAGAATGCGTTTATTTACGGTTTATACACTGGGGATGTGGGCAGCGGCAACATCATCAAGCAGATATTCCAGGAGGTATATCTGGGTAAAGACCTTTTCAAAGCCACCTACAATCAACCGCCGATATTTCACCATGACGACGGTTTGATCCATCGTGAAGCATTATTAATTGACAAAAGCTTGCTTGAAGAATTGGCCACAGATCACGTGCTGGCGATTGCCACCGGCAGGCCCAGGGCCGAGGCAAATCATCCGCTCGCTCATTTTGGCATCCGCAAGTATTTTACCCGTGTTATGACGCTTGAGGACTGTCTTGAGAAAGAGAAACAGGTATTCAAAGCAGAGGGCAAAAGCGTTTCTTTGAGCAAGCCGCACCCCTATATGCTTGATGCTCTGGCAGCAGAAACCCGCAATACGGTTGCTGAATATGTATACATCGGTGACATGCCCGATGACATGGCGGCCGCAAAAAGAGCGGCAGCCGGATACAAAGGTATCGGCGTACTGATATCCACGCCTGACAGAGCCCGCTTGAAAGCAGACCTGCTGAAAGCCGGCGCTGACTCCGTCATCGAAGATTTTGACCAGCTGAGGTCTTTAATTGAATCTGAGAAAGCTTGAATTTATCATTGCCAGCACACATCATTAATTCCGATTTCAGCCCCGATCACATCGATGCGACGAATCTTACCGCCCTCTAAAACAAGGGTCTTGGATACGTGCTGCTCGTTGGAAGGAATCGCAGCATCATCGATCATGTTATTGTCTTTGTCGAAGGCTTCCACCCGCATGCTGTTGTGATGGCAGGCTTTTATCTCCACTTTGGAAGGTCCGTCACCGAAATGCTCTTCCGGAAAGTTGATTGAGGCCAACTCTCCGCTGCCGCTGCTGGTTCCGGCCCAACCGATTTTTATATCATTGGTACCATCCCCTGCGGGGCAATATACTTCCACAGATATCATTTGAACGGCACCTGTCTGCGACTTGCCGCCTTTGAAAACAACATTATTTTTTTCGATCTCCGGGCTCCCGGCAGCAGCCTGCAGTTGGTTTATTTTCGCACAACATCCGCTCAAGAAAAGGAGCGCCAACACGCCAATCGTGAAATAGGTGCCGCTTTTTCCAGTCTTCATCATCTTATGCCTCCTTTCGCTTGCATCGATTTGTTGCCATTTTTTTGTGGTGATTAGCAATAGGTATTTAACTGCATAATCTTTCAACTTAAGTTAGAATATGCCAAAGTCAACAAATTGAGTTCTGGAAAACACAGTCCTTGGGCGCTTGTCCGCCTCCGGAGGGTTAGATGCATTTTTTAGGTAGGTTTCTAGCAGAGTATTTTATTACGTTCTGGATCGTAGAGGGCCCGCTCGGGCTCGCATGTGGCAGAATAGATCTTT
>JASFIG010000265.1:0-6832 GCA_050122795.1 Desulfobacterales bacterium | reverse complement strand
GGGGGGTGCTAGGGGATGAAAAAGATATGTTACGCAAGATGCATATCGGGCAGATTCACGCTGCTGCTCTGACCTCAGCGGGCTTGTCGGCAATCTTCAACGAAATGGATGTGTTCCAGATTCCTTTTCTTTTTGAGTCTCACGCCGAAGTTGATTTTGTGTTGGGTCAAATGGATGCATTTTTTCGAAAGGGTTTTGACCAAAACAATTATATCCTATTGGGCTGGTCGGAAGCCGGCTTTGTGCGCCTGATGTCAACCAAGCCGGTGGCCACCCTCGAAGATCTGAGAAAACTCAAAGTCTGGACCTGGGAAGATGCACCCATGACCCGCATGATTTTTGAAGAGGCCCGTGTTTCAGCCATTCCGCTTTCAGTTCCAGATGTTCTGGTGGGCCTTCAAACCGGTCTGGTGGATGTCGTTTATGCACCGCCAAGCGGTGCGATCTCCCTGCAATGGTTCACCAAAACCCGCTACATCACCGATGTCAAGCTCATCTATCTAATCGGCGGGGTGGTCATAAAGAAAAAGGTCTTTAACAAAATTGAACCCGCCCACCGCGAAATCGTTATGGATGTCTGGCAGCGTCAGATGAATAAACTCAGACAAACAATCCGTACGGAAAACCAGGAAGCCATGCAGGTGATGGTCAACCAGGGTATCAAGATGATCACCCCGACAGCGGACCAGGTTGCAGAGTTTAAAAAAGTATCCACCAAAGCCATCCAACGGCTCGAGGGCCATACCTTTTCCCAAAAAATTCAGGATGAGGTTACGGCCAACATAGAAACCTATCGGAAGAAAAACCCATAATGGTCAACTGGGAAAAATGGGATGAAAGGCTTGGACGGATTGAAAAATTCACGCTAGCCGTCATGTTGAGCGTGATGATTCTGCTGGCATTTATCCAGATCATACTCCGCAATGCATTTAGCAGCGGGATTGCGTGGGGAGACCCTCTGGTTCGATATCTGGTGCTCTGGGTCGGCTTTATCGGGGCCAGCCTGGCAACCCGGGAGGGCAAACACATCACGATCGAGGTGTTTTCAAGATGGCTGTCGGACCGCGGCAATCACTATCTCCGCGTGATTTCCAATTTAATCTCCACTCTGGTCTGTGCCCTGCTGGTGTTTGCCGGTTGGACATTTGTTTCGAACGAGGCCCAGATGGGCGGCACGACTTTTCTGCAGATTCCGCTCTGGATTCCGCAAATCATTATTCCGGTTGCCTTTGCAATGATGACACTACGGTTTTCCCTGCGCTTTTTCGCTGAGCTGATGATGATTGCCAATTCCGGAAAACACAATAAACACGGAAACCCGTCATGATTTTGCTGGCCATCCTTGCCGCCATTCTTTTAATGCTGATCGGTGTGCCTGTTTTTGCTGTCATCTGCGGCCTGGCCCTGTATCTGTTTTATGCCGGCGGCATCGATCTGTCGGCCATTATCATAGAAATGCACCGGATGGCCACCACCCCGGTGCTGGTTGCCATTCCCTTGTTCACGTTCTCCGGTTTTCTGCTTTCTGAAAGCGGTGCTCCCAAACGCTTCATTCGTCTGTCAAACGCCATCCTGGGCTGGTTGCCCGGCGGAATCGCTGTGATTGCCCTGATCTCGTGCGCTATTTTTACAGCCCTGACCGGTGCCACCGGTTTGACCATCATTGCCTTGGGCGGCATCCTGTTGCCGGCAATGACACGGGCCCGATACCCGGAGGCCTTCTCCCTGGGCCTGCTGACAACTTCGGGAACCCTGGGATTGCTTTTCCCCCCCAGCCTGCCCCTGATTATCTATGCCATTGTGGCTGGGATCAGAATTGATCAGCTTTTCATCGCCGGTATCCTGCCCGGAATTTTGCTGGTGGTGCTGCTGTCGTTTTTCGGCATCGCCCGGGCCGTGCACGCCAGGGTACCCAAAACCCGATTTCAGATATCTGAAATTTTGAACGCGCTGCGGGAAGCAATCTGGGAATTGCCGCTACCGCTGGTGGTTCTGGGTGGAATTTATGGCGGCAAGTTTGCGGTCAGCGAGGCGGCTGCGATTACTGCTGTTTACGTTCTATTCGTAGAGGTTATCATCTACCGGGATATCAACTGGAGGGAGCTACCGGAAATTATGAAAAAAAGCATGGTCTTGGTGGGTGCCGTATTGATTATTCTGGGCGCTGCCATGGGCCTGACCAACTATCTCATTGATGCTGAGATACCGATGCTGTTGCTGGATTTTTTCAAGACCCATATCCAGAGCAAGACCCTGTTTTTAATTGTCTTAAACCTGTTTCTGTTGGCGGTGGGCTGTACCATGGGAATATTTTCGGCCCTGGTTGTCGTCGTGCCCCTGCTGGCACCCATTGCCAAGGCCTATGGCATAGACCCCGTTCATCTGGGGATCATTTTCCTGGCCAACCTGGAAATCGGCGCTTCGATCCCCCCGCTGGGCATCAACCTGTTTATCGCCAGCATGCGCTTCGAAAGACCGGTGCTAAGGCTTTATTGGGCCTCATTGCCGTTTATTGCCATCCTGCTGGGCGCGCTAGCGCTGATTACCTATATTCCATGGATAAGCCTTGTACTGCTCAAATAAGCGGCCGATAAACCGCACCACTCTTCCGCCATACTTGCCGACAACCACCACAGCTAAAATTCCAATCACGGGAATTAAAAAAGTCGAGGCGGGTCATAACGGCCCGCTTTCAAGGGGGGCCAAAAACTGAAAATCTTGAAATGAAACTGAAACCATGATGCCTCCTATGTTATTTTTAGAAGTGATCTTAAATATGGTAGCCCACATTTGAGGGCGCCCGCTTACCAGCGGGATTTCACATCATAATTTAATATATTAACGATTAAACAAAACCATACCCCCAAAAATAAGCAGCATCCCGATCAAATGAAAGGCCCTGAGCGATTCACCGAGCCAGATGATGGCCATGATGGAAGCAAATACCGGAATAAAATTGATAAACAGGCCGGCACGATTGGCGCCGATTTGCTCCACGCCGCGATTCCAGCAAAAAAAAGCGACAATGGACGGAAACGCAGCAACATACAGGACACTGGCCACCACTTCAATGTTCAGCGCTAAAGGCGGGCTGTTCATCAGCTCCAGCAGATACAATGGCAGCAGACCCAAAACGCCCAGGGCGAAGGTGTAAAGGAGAAAACTGAGCGGATGAATAGACGGTCTGCGCTGTAAAAAAGCTGAATAGAGGGCATACAGTAAAACGGCCGCCAGCATCAGCAAGTCACCCTGGACAAAGG
This sequence comes from Desulfobacterales bacterium, assembly GCA_050122795.1. GTDB lineage: Bacteria > Desulfobacterota > Desulfobacteria > Desulfobacterales > JAHEIW01 > JAHEIW01. Next base: position 3,572 of record JASFIG010000265.1, on the reverse strand, counting down.
ACAATTCCAAAAAAGTTGATAATCGACCGCGCAATACCACCAGGCCGGCACCCAAAATGCAGAACGCCACACCCAGGTTTTGCAGCCGGGTGACCTTTTCGTTAAAGCCCAGCAGGGAGATTAAAATGATAACGGCCGGCATGGTGGTTTGGATGAGCGCACCGTTTATGGCAGTGGTCGTGTGCACAGCCATGTAAAGCAGGGTGTTAAAGCCGGAGATGCCGACCAGAGACAGAAAAACCATTATTTTCCAGTGCCGGGCAAACAGCGGCCAGTCTTTTCTGGCATGCGAATAAGCAAAAGGCAATAGCAGCAAGGATGCGATTGTCCAGCGCCAAAAAGCCAGCGTAACGGGCGCAATGAGATCAACGACACCACGGGCTAAAACGATATTACCGGCCCAACACAGCGGAGCGATCGCCAGCAGGAGATAGGGTCGCCAGTTAAACGACAGGTTTTGGGGAACGCTGGTCGGTCGGAATGTCATGTAGAATACTTGTCCTGGAACGTCCTTTTCAGTTATAGAGCAGGGTATGGATCAATCCGATCAAATCCATCCGCAACGGCATCGCAGATATGATCCAAATTCAAACTCAAGTCAAGTAGATCTTGTTAAGGGGGACATCAACATTTTGGGGGCCAAACCGGGTCAGAGGACTCCATCAAAAAGGGCGGCCCCGCAGCTGGCAGGCCGCCCTCGGTACAAACACAATGGAGGTTAAAAATATGGCATTACCGTTGTGAATAAACCTCCGTACACGGCCACAGACAAAGACCCAGATTGTCCGCGACCATGCTAATGATAAGGCCGCGATTGGGTCCGTCAAGTTTATATGCCTTGTGTCGGCTAAATCCGCAAAGCCTGTCTAAGGCGTGAATCATTGACAGCCTTTCAATTAATGATAATATCCAAACACTATGGATGACGCAGAACAGCAGCCCAATGAGCATCAACCCAATGAAAAGCCCATTCAGGTCAGCCGGTATTGGTGGATCCGCCAGATCGTCTTGATTGTCATCGCCGGTTTTTATCTGTCTTTTGGCATCCAGCTGCTGATCTCAGCCTACAAGCTCAACAATCCCTCCTATTTCATCTTTACCTTTTTCGCATCCAATTTTATGATCCTGTTCAGCGGAGCCCTGATGGTGGGTTTCATCATCCGCATGGTGATGACCTACCGGCGTTTGAAGAATCCAAACATCTAAATCCTATCCATCGCCAGCCAATGAATCCAAATCCGAAACGCCTTCAACGATATCCAGCGGCAACGCAAACAATATTCCCTTACCGGGTTTGTTCAAATCGCCACATAAGGATTTGACAATTTTAATGGCCTGCTCCAGTCGGTCTTTTTTTCTTATCACGGTCAGAACGGTCTTGTTTGAGGATTCCAGATCCGTGGTGACCTTGTTGATCTGCTGCATCACCGGCAGCGTCGCCCGGGCTTTCATTAAAACACGGCCCATGCCGGTGCTGTCGAGAACCGTGGAGCCGGTGATGCCAATTTTTGCAAACTGCTCCATTATTCGGGGCAATTGTTCGGAGCGTTCCACAACACTTACCAGTAGAAACATCGGATAGTACCTCCTCTGATGCTTTCTTCAACCGTGCCTGCGGACCGGCAATTTTTTCTTGTTGTGCAGCCAAAATGAGATGGCTGCGCCGATGAAAAGGATAACCGCAACCATGATTGAAATTTTAACTCGATGTAAAAATACTTCTGGATTTTCTGAAAGCGGATCTAAATACAACCGGTGGCTAAATACGGCAAAATTGAAAGCGCATAAGCTGACCGGCATAAACGCCATTCCAGTGCACAGATAGACCCCGTATTTTTTATGACAAAAATAAAACAATATCCCAGTGAGCGGCAGCGCGATGATCAGTACCAGAAAAATCGTAACACAAATGGCGGCGCTTAGGTCTGCAAGCCCACACGGCTGTCTGCTTTCATTTCCATTTATATTGGGGACATCAGGAGCGCCCCAGGGCGATGCTTTGAAGCCCGCTGTTCATTACAATTTTTCGCAGCATGGGGTTGAATATAAAATGGGATTTCAAATTTTTTAAAAATATATTTTTGCGCAGTTGGCGGCTCTTCTGATAATAGCGTTTTTCAAAACCATCGAGTGTCGTCTGCATCGCTTCGGCCAGCATCAGGGCGCTTCTGAAGGCATAGCTGAGTCCTTCAGCCGAACTGGGGCTGATCCAGCCGCCGGCTTCGCCCAGCAGGGCAATCCCTTTGCGACCGGTTGATAATTGATTTTGCCGTATGGGTCTGAGAATCAAAGTGCCTTCCCTGAATACGGTTTTACCAAACTGCAGGCCGTGGGCTTTCAGCTTTGTTTTTAAGAGCGCAAATTGTTCGGCAGCCTTTTGTTTGTAAGGCAGGGCGGCGCCAATCAACAGGCAGTTCCCCTTTGGAATCGTCCAGCAATAATAGTCGGTGATGTTGGCATCAAAAATGGACGTAAAATAAGGGCGATCATTTTTGCGTTCCACCCATTCCTGTATGGCAACATATTTTTCGGGGAAATCGTTGCGGCCGCCAATCTGCGCACGGACTTTTGATTTGGCGCCGTCGGCGCCGACAAGAAATCTGGCTTTTTCGTCAAAGCGCTTTTTGCCTTCTGCCAGGGTGAGCTTAAAACCATCTGCGTCGTCAACATAGGATTGAAGCCGACAACCGGTTCGAATGTCAACAGTGGCAGGAACCAGTGAAAGCAGCCAGGCATCAAATTTTTGGCGGTTCATGTTGATGTAGTGGCGCTGATAGTATCGCTCCAATTTTTGCGGGATATCGATTGATTTCACCACAAACAGCTGCGGATCTTCTAATACGCTTTTGGGCAGGCCCAATCCCAGTTTGGACAGCATCATCTGGGCATCGGGCGCCAGCAAGCCTCCGCAGCACTTGAGCGCTGAGAAACCTTCAGACGGGTCTGCCAGCCGGCGATGTTCGATTAGCAAAACGGTGTAACGATCGCCAATAAGTCGGGCGAGGGTGGCGCCGGCCGGCCCGCCGCCTATGATCGCAACATCATACATAAATTTAGCCAGCCCAGCGATCTTTATACTGATCATAGCGAGTGCAGGCTTCTTTATTACCCAGTTCGCATGATTTTTTCAGATCCTTGAGGGCATTGGCAAAATCCTTTTTGTGATAGTAGGTGCCGGATCTTTCCAGATAGGCTCTGGGATGATCCGGTTCCAATTCAATGAACTGATTCCAATACCGGACGATCCTGTCCAACTCGTGTCTTTGAATGAGGGTATAGTCCAGCATCAAATAAGCGTCAAAATGGCGCGGATCCAGCTCAATTGCTTTTTCCAGATCTGCGAGCGACAGATCCAGCTCGTTAAGGCGCGAATACGCCACCCCCCGCCAGCAATGGGCCTCGACATTATCCGGATAAAACCTCAAAGAAAGGGTATATTTTTCAATGGCCTGGTTTAAATCCGTTTTATAAGTTTTATGGCCCTTTCTGAGCAAATAATTACCGGCCCATTCCTGCCAGCTTAAAGTGGACGAGTCCGTCGGGCTCAGCAAAATGGCCGAGTGCAGATCATC
>JASFIG010000264.1:0-6839 GCA_050122795.1 Desulfobacterales bacterium | reverse complement strand
GAAGTTCTTTGGACGCCGGTGCCGAGCTGGGTAGCATATATCGGAAAACATCTGCGGCCTCCAGATATGATTTTACACGACAGAATTTACAGGCAAACAGACGATCCGTTTCCTCCATTATGGCAGGTGCGCCGCACTGGGGGCACTGATGTTCAATTAGGAAATTAATGCTTGTCTCCGTCTGGTCAGCGTGTCACAGAGCACCCACTGAATACGACCAAAGCCATTCCAATCAGAGAGCTGGACGATTTCGCAGACGTCTGGGCACATGAATGAACCGTCTTCAGGGTTTGATGTCATTATGGCGATTGAGTCATTTTTTCACCGCATTCGTTGCAAAATACGGCATCCGCTAAATTTTCATTCCCGCAATTTGGGCAGAATTTTGTAGCCGCTTTTTCTTCAACGGAATGACCGCAACGTGAGCAAAATTTTGCTGTCGGCGTCAGATTTTTGGAGCAACGAGGGCATTGTTCGAACACCAATAGCTGGTGGCCGCAGTCCGGGCAGAATTTGGACATCGCGGGTATGGCATTATCGCATTCGGGGCACTTTGCCTGCGGCTGATGTTGCCCCGGTTGGGGTTGCGCTTTGGCAAAATACTGTGCAAACATGGCCGGCATCATAAGTCCCAGCCCGGTGCCCATCCCCATGCCGGAACCGCCTTCCGATTCGGAGGCTTTTTCCATGGCCATTGCGGCTTTCATCTGCATGAGCTTGTTCATGTCGTCAAAAACGCCCATCCGGCTGCGGTCGTCTATCGCCTGCTGGACCTCCGGTGGCGGCGTGATGGCATTAATGTAAAGGTGCGTCATGCAAATGCCGAAATGGCTGAAATCTTCGGCCAACCGCTCAGAAAGCCCCTGGGATAATTCATCATATTTGGACGGCAGATTTAAAATGGAATCGATGGTTTCGCCCATGTAATCATTAAAGCGGGATACGATCACGCGGTTTAGATATTCTTCGATTTCAGCGGTGGTGAAAATACCCTGGGTGCCGACCAGGCTATTGACAAACAAAACGGGCTGAACAACTTGCAGGTTAAAAACACCGAACGCCCTTAGTCGGATCAACCCCAGTTCTGAATCTTTAAAAGCCACTGGATCGCGCGTGCCCCACTTTAGATTGGTGAATACTTTTAAGTTAATAAAATACATTTCGGCCCGCAGGGGGCTGGTTCCACCCCAGGGCAAGCTGGCGATTTTGGTCAAGAGCGGGATATTCATGGTTTTCAGGGTGTGTCTGCCCGGGCCGAAAGCACCGACTGCTTTGCCCTTGTAGAAAAAGACAGCGGCCTGGCTTTCGCGCACGGTCAGTTGAGCGCCGTATTTGATTTCACCTGAACCCTCTTGCGGCAGGCGGTGAACCAGCTCCTGGCCCGTGTCGTCAAACCATTCCAAATTTTCCAAAAATATCAGATTATTGGTGCCCATAAGGTTATCTCCTTCTGTAACGGCTCAGATTGTATTGGTCATGTTTCGCCGCGCCCTGCTTGCAGGCGGGACCTAAAGTACGGTGTCTGGATCAACCGTCTAGACCTCTAAATGGCCTATCGGTCAATCAGCGACCAAACTTGAGATGAAGTGGTTGCCGTTTTAAGACCCCGGCAGCGTTTATCAACACGATATCCGGCACTTATAAATCAGCCATTCATCACCGCCAGACGCTTGAGTCCACAGGACCGCCAAACCGCATTGGATGTCTGAACGCCACTAATAATGGGTGCTCTTTTTCATTGATTCGCAAAAGCCCCGGAGGGATCACTGGATCATCCATTTAATTGATATCACTATAATTTTTGATTGACATCCGTTGCGCTTTGAATGATAATATAGTCAGTGAACCTGCCTGATTTATTTTCTCCTGACTGAGTATCAAACTGGAAACATCCTGACCCGATAAACCCCGACCTGAAAGGGGAGTTATGAAGAAAAATAACGATCGAAGGATGTTTGATCGCGTTAAAAATGATGCCCCCATCGTTTTTGCCTACCACAATACCGATCATTTCTACCATGCGGTGATGTGTGACCACTCAACAGACGGTATGTGTTTTATCACACCGGATGGGGTCGATCCGGGCTCCGATATTTACATTATGATGGAAAATTACAGTCCGGATTCGATCCATGCAGAGCTCTACGAAGGCTTCTTTGCTGAGGTCAAATGGTGCTTGCCGACGTCTGCCAGAGAACTGGCTGAATTTCGGGTCGGGGTTAAATACTATAAAACCGCCATCGACTAGAACCCATCTAAAAAACGCGTCTAAGCGCCCATGGCTGTGTTGCGGATCGCCCCGAAATGCTCACATACTAACGTGTATGCTCCGCTTTCTCGCCGAACCGCGCCTTGCCATGAACACTTATCCGTACTTTTTAGATGGGTTCGCGCATTTGATGTGGAATCCAGAGAACTCGAGAATCAGGCTAGACGCTTTTTACAATACCTCTGATTTGTAACTTCTGTATCCGAATATGCTCTCTACTCAGTGTAAAAAGAAAAAACTTGTGTTCGCTGCTAAGTCCTGTTATTTAATATAATCTGGATCGAACACAGGAAAAGCGAAACGCTCAAAAGGCAGAACGAGAGGCCTACCTTAAATTGCTTCAGTTGATTCCGTGCTGACTCCAACCCAAAAAGCTCCCGAGTATTCACCTGGGAGCTTTGGTAACAATGGTACGCCTGGCAGGATTCGAACCTGCGACCTACGGATTAGAAGTCCGTTGCTCTATCCACCTGAGCTACAGGCGCTCCTGTAAACCTTTTTGATATCATAGGTTCGCTTTGCTGTCCACAAAAATGCAGGTCGGAATGATTTGTCATTTGACGGGCATCAAGGCCTATTACAGTTTCAATTTAAATCATAACCGATGAAAAAAATGCCGGCGAAAACCCCCAAAACCGTCCAAAAGAAATCCGGCGCCCGGCGGGCGGCCCGGAAAGGTAAAGCTGTGGTCAAAAAAACGGCCCAGACCAGCCGTTCACCGGTTAAAAAGGCGGTCAAGTCCCGCCGTGCGTCGGTCAAAAAGACGACTACCGGGGCCAGAGGCGCCGCTTCAAAGAAGACCCGCAACACCAGAGCCGCAGCAAAAAAAACGACCAAGTCGGCAAAAAGTCCAATTAAAAAGACCGCCAAAGGGCCCGCGTCTGCAGCTAAAAAGGCAGCTAAAAATAAGAGGCGCTCTGCCCCAAAAACAACACGTAAAACCAAATTAGCGGCAGCGAAGACGTCGACAGCTGCGAAAAACAAGACCCCAAAAGGCACCAAAGCTTCCACTTCCCCGGTCAAAAAAACAGCCAAAGGCGCCAGGCGCGCCACTCAAAGAACAACCGCAAAAGCCAGGGCAGCTGCTAAGAAATCAGCTACCACGGGCAAACGTGCAGTCAAAAAGGCTGCTAAAGCCAAAGCTGCCAAACCCGCCAGGGGTAAAAAAATGGCAGGCCCCAAGGCTTCCAAACGTGCCAAAACGTTGACTCCGAAAAGATCCACTGCCAAGCCTTCTGAGAAGGCGCTGGTTAAATTTGATCCGCTGCAGCGGTACCTAACGGAAATCAGCACCTATAAATTGCTCACCCGAGAAGAAGAGCGCGAGCTGGGCATCCGGGTGCGCGAAAAAGGGGACAAGGATGCGGCCTACCGACTGGTTACCTCCAATCTAAGGCTGGTGGTTAAAATTGCGCTCGAATTTCAGCGGGTATGGATGCAAAATTTACTGGATCTGATTCAGGAAGGCAATATCGGTTTAATGCAGGCCGTTAAAAAATTTGACCCATACAAAAATGTCAAGTTTTCCTATTACGCTTCATTCTGGATAAAAGCGTATATTCTTAAGTTTATCATGGACAACTGGCGTCTGGTTAAAATTGGGACCACCCAGGGCCAACGCAAGCTCTTTTTTAAGCTGAAAAAAGAGAAACAAAAATTAATAGACGAAGGTTTTGAACCCAAGCCCAAGTTGCTTTCAGAAAGACTGGGTGTTTCGGAGCGGGAAATCATTGACATGGACCAGCGATTGGATGGCTGGGATGTTTCCCTGGATGCGCCCCTAAAAGAAGATTCTGACACCGAAAGAATCGAATTTGTGAGTACAGAATCCGAATCCATCGAAGACAAAGTGTCCAAGAAGGAAATCGAAGTTTTGCTGCACAATAAAATCGCGGAGTTCAGGAAAAAAATGACGCCGCGGGAGCTGGAGATTTTTGATTTACGCATTTTTTCAGACAACCCGGTAACGTTACAAGAGATCGGAGACCGCTACGGAATATCCCGAGAACGGGTCCGGCAGGTTGAGAAAAATATCATCAAGAAAATGAGGGAATTCTTCAAGCGAGAAATTCCGGATTTTGCTTCTTACACCGAAGGCAGCAGTGCCGACTAAGCGATCCCCTTTTGAAATAAAATCAATCCAATAATATAGATCCCTATTCGGTCATGGATATGCTATAATGTCTTTTTATTGTCCCTGATTCAGGATCACATTTCAGATAGGATAAGCATCACATGAAGTTGCTAAGATTTGCGGTGACCATACACCTGGTGGTCGTTTTTTTTATCTGGGGCTGTACCTCAAATGCCACTCACAAAATGCCCTCCCTGTTCAGCCATGCGGAAGCGGATGAGCCTCTTAACGAGTACTACTATTTTACCGAGGCACAGATCCAACGCAAAAAGGGCAATTTGCCCAAAGCAATTGAGTTGCTTAAACAGGCCATCGAGCTGGATCCGCAATCCCTGTACCTCAAGCGAGAATTGGCAACAGTTTATTTGCAAAATAAAGACGATGCCAGCGCCTTAGAGATACTTGAGGAAGTCCTCAAAGACCACCCGAATGATATTCGATCGCTGATCCTTTACGGCGGCATTAACCAGGTGCGCAAGGACAATCAGGCCGCAATTGATGCTTATGAGCGCATCATTGCCACCGATCCGAAACAGGAAAAAGTCTATCAACTGCTAGGTGGGATGTATCTGGAGGCTGAAGATTTCGATCAGGCCGAACGTGTGTTCAATCAAATGATAGGTCATTTTCCGAATAACTACACCGGCTATTTTTATCTGGGAAAAATTTACGCCAAACAGGGCAAACAGGCCGAAGCCGAAAAACAATTTGAGCGCACGCTGAAAATCGAACCGAACCTTTTGGAGCCGCGCTACGAGCTGCTTGAGCTCTACAAAGCAGAAAAGAATGAAGCCAAAGTGCTTCAGCTGTATCAGGATATTATAGAGCGCAACCCAAACAACATCCGGGCAGCCATGGAGCTGGGTTATTACTATTATAAAAACGGACAGACGGCCGAGGCCCAACAGATATTTGAAAATCTGGGCCAACGCAGCACCGCTGAGTTTGAAGTCATCATCAAACTTATTCAGCTGTATATCGACCCGAAAAAATATGATGAAGGGATTGTGATCATTGACGGAATGCTCAAGGCCGTACCCGATAGCTCTGAAGTCAATCATATTGCCGGAATTGCGTATTACGGCAAAAAAGATAATCCTAAAGCGCTAAACCACTTTAAGAAAGTTACCCCGGAATCACGATTCTATGAAGATGCCGTTATCCATGCGTCTTACATTCTTTCTGAAAACGACCAAAATGAAGAAGCGATTCAACTTTTAACCGACGCGGTTGATCGTGATCCGGACAATGCCGAATTCAAATATTATCTGGGCACGTTTTATGAAGATGCAGAGCAATTTGATCGTGCCGAGGATTTTATAAAGCAGGCGATCGAATCCGACCCGGATAATCCCCGCTACTATTTTCGTCTCGGCGTTGTTTACGATAAATGGAATAAGAAAGAAGCTTCAATGGCAACCATGCGCAAAGTAATTGAACTGGACCCAAAGCATGCCAATGCCCTGAACTATCTCGGGTATACCTATGCAGATCTGGGGAAGAACCTGGATGAAGCCGAGCGCTTGATCAAAGAGGCCCTTAAATATAAACCCAATGACGGATATATTACCGACAGCCTCGGCTGGGTATATTATAAAAAGGGAGAATATGAAAAGGCTTTGCAATATCTTAAAAAGGCGGTCGAAATCGTTCCGGATGACCCGATTATGCTCGAGCACGTCGGCGATGCTTACCTAAAGCTAAACAATAAATCCCGGGCCCTTGAGTATTATAAAAAATCGTTACAGTATAAAGAAAAAGACAAAGAAAAACTCGAACAAAAGATTCGTGAACTTTCCACCAACGGTTCGTAGCCGGTATGAATTGGTATCGGATCATTACCCTGTGCGCCATCGCCTGTTTGTTAACGAGCTGTGCCGCGTTTAAACCTGCCAGGGATCTGACGGTTACGCCCGTCGAACGGACCGCTCAGGTCCGGCACCTGCTTGCAAGCCTCAAAACTCAAAATGAGGCGCTTGTCAATTTCAAGGGAATCGGCAACATCACCATCCGACAAAATGGCCTCACTCAATTTGACCAGCGGGTCGCCTGGATCGGAGAAAGGCCGGTAAAATTCAGCATTGCGGTGCTGATATCCGGCTACCCGGCTGTTAAGTTAGCCGCTGATGGCCGCTGGCTTTACTACCTGGAAGTCCAGGGCCAGCAAACCCGATTCAGAAAAATAGCAACAAATGATCCGGACTTAAAAAGGCTCATATTTATCCCCATATCCATCAGCGATATTATCGCGTTATTGAGTGGCCGGATTCCACTGCCGGAATTCGACTCAGTCGAATTCATTCGGGAAAAATCAGATCAGCAATTTGCTTTGGTTCTGACAGATAGCTGGTGGGGAATTCAGCAAAAAATATGGTATGATGCCAGCCTGTCTCGCATTCAGCGGGTTGAGGCCTACCACCGATCCGGTACGTTACG
>JASFIG010000263.1:0-6886 GCA_050122795.1 Desulfobacterales bacterium | reverse complement strand
CGCTGGTCATGTTTATTTTATCCTATCTGCCCCCATTTCCCACCTGGTTTCAAGCACTTTTTGACGCCTCCCTGCTGGTGTTCTTGCTGTCTCCGGTGCTTTACTTTGGCCTGTTTCGAAGGCTGGTGCGGTTTATTGCGGCTACCAATTTCGACCTGGACCGGATGATGGCTAAAAATCCATTCCGCAATGATCTGTGTTACCGCCTCAAAGGCGGATGGCTGCACCTGCCGCCTTTAAGGGAAAGAGAGGATACGGTTAAGCCCCTGGATCAAATCCAAAAAAGACACATCCTCAGCGTTTATGAACAGATGGGTCACAATAAATCCCGCACCGCCCGATCGCTGGGTATTGATCTGAACACCCTCAGAAGAAAGCTTGAATCCTATGGCGTAGACTAAATACCTTAAATTGATCTGAAAATTAGAGAATTCTTCGCCAATTCCATTTGTGAATTTTTAAAAAACAATCACGAGCAGGGAAAAAAAAGGTGCTGTCAAGCGTTATCAGGGTAAACACAGCAAATAAAATCAAGGAGACCCCCATGAAAACAATCAAAACAGATCGAATACGAACCGCAATCTTTGTCAGCCTGAGCCGAATGGCTGTCATTGCGCTGGCAGTGTTTGCCCTGGTACTTCTGCCGTATAGCGTTGATTTGAATAAAGGTATCCTGAAATCAACTGTCTTGCTCGCGGACGACGGCGACGGTGACGGCGGTGGCGACGGTGATGGCGACGGAGATGGTGATGGCGATGGCGACGGAGATGGTGATGGCGATGGCGACGACGGTGACGGTGACGACGGTGACGACGGCGATGACGGCGACGACGGTGACGGTGACGACGGCGATGACGGCGACGACGGTGACGGTGACGACGGCGATGACGGCGACGACGGTGATGACGGCGACGACGGTGAAGACGGCGATGACCACGGAGAGCAGGGCGATGATAGCAGCGGCGACGAAGATGGCTCTTCCAGCAGCAGCGCCAGTGACAGCTCCGGTGGCGGCGACGTCGATATCAGTGATGTCAATGGGATGCAGGGCCTTTCGGAGGTATCTGCCGAGGATGAAGCCTCTCTGGTCGGTAACTGGGGAGATGCCTCTCCAAAATGAAGTCGCCTGAATCGTTTGATTCACAGCTCGGTCACATTTAATTTCGACTTATCCCCCGGTCCCCGCGCGGCTGCGCGGGGATGGGGATTTAGCGTTATATGGCTGGAAACGGAGCTAAAATCGAATGAAAACCACTGAAACTCGCGATGAGATACTGCGCCACCAGATGGTCGGTCTGCTGCCACGCCTGCGCCGTTTCGCATTGACCCTGGCCAGAGATCCCGACCGGGCAGATGATCTTGTTCAGGCCTCATGTGAACGGGCACTGACCCGTTTCGATCAGCTTCGCAAAGGGACGCGGCTGGACAGCTGGCTTTACCGAATTATTTACACCCAGTGGATCGACAATCTGCGCCGTAAAAAAACACGCTCTGCCAAGCTAATCCTTTTAAACAATGAATCCAGGTCCATGAATCCGGGCACCGATGCCGGCAACCCGCTCGATACCGCGCTGGATTTGCAAAACGCTCTCAGCAGGCTTCCCGAAGAGCACCAGGCCGCCCTCATGCTGGTAAGTGTGGAGGGCTATTCGTATGCCGAAGCAGCGTCTGTGCTGGAAGTCCCGGCCGGAACGGTTGCCAGCCGGGTGGCCCGGGCGAGAAATATGCTCGGGCGGATTCTGTTTGATAAACCCGGCAAGGTCCTCCAACCACTTAAATATGAGGGCACCGAGGGGAAAAAATGAACACGCAATTTGATGAACTAACGCTTTCGGCTTATATCGATGGCGAACTGGACACGGCGACCATGCAGGAGGTCGACGCTTTTCTGGAAAAAGACGTAAACGCCAGGCAATACGTTCTGAATGTTCTCAGGACAACCGCCCGTTTACGGGGTGCAATGAATGCAATGTTGCATGAGTACGTTCCCGAACACCTGATTGATGCCGTTCGGTCCCATCCGGTCAAAAAGCAAAAACGGCGTTTTGTCCGTTATCCGGCCTTGCGCATGGCAGCGGCCATCGTTCTGGTTGTGCTGGGATTTGGCGCTGGAACCATTTTGGACCGGCAGGGCAATGATCTCTTACCGATTCTTTCCGCCCCTTTGCCGGCCGCTTACCGTCATGTTGTTGATCAGGCGCTGGAATTTAATCGCAGCGGCATCGCTAAAGAGTGGCAGGCACCCCAGGATGCGCTGGCCGTTACAGTAACCCCGGTTAAAACCTATCGCGACAAAAACGGCCGTTATTTTCGCGAATACCGTCTGGAAATCGCCACTGCCCAGGAACGCAGACAAATTAAAGGCCTGGCGTACCGCACCGGCGAGGGCAAATGGAAGACCAGCGCTGTATTTTATCAATAAGATCCAATTGAGCGCGGCTCAATTGGATATCGTTTCTCTTTGGAGTTGATTATGACCAGAAATATTCGCAACCTGTTCTATTTTCTCATCCTGATTGCCATAGTGACAATTATGTCTCTAATCAGTTATGGTTTTGCAACAGCTCACCAGCACACCGGGAAAAAGCGTAATACAGCTCCAATTCCGGTTTATCAAAAAGGGACGACCTTTGTGTATTCCGACGGGTCATGGGAAACTGTTGTCGAAAACTCACCGGATAAGGTCATCTGGCGCGACCATCGCGGATATCTGTCCAGCGGGTCGGCGGATTTTACCCGTCGCCGGGCCGAATGGCAGAGCAAAACGCGCCAGGGCAGCCGGCAGTTTGAGCCGCGCAAGGATTTGTGGGTCAAGCATAAATTGTCGCTGTGGCCGCTAAAAATCGGAAATGAGGCCAGTTACAGCGAAACCGGCGTCTGGCAGCGTCAGGGTGAGCCCGAAAATTCCTACCGGGCCAACTGGTCGTGTGAGGTTGCCGGTAAAGAGCGGGTTTCGGTGATGGCCGGCGAATTCGATACCTGGAAAATTATCTGTAAGCGCTACGCCGGCAAAAGGATTTCAGCCAAATCCCGCATCAGAGAAATCAAAACCTGGCATTACGCCCCGCAGGTCGGGCACTATGTTCTGGCCACCCGGCAATATTATACCGGTAAGCCGTCCAAGCGGTTGGAGCTGCTGGCCGTTTTACCGCCACTAAACGGGCTGTCTGCTGCGGCCAAACGCCGATTGCAATCAAACTTTCAAAAAGCGCTGGAATTCAAAAAAAGCGGTGAATCTTTGAAATGGTCGCTCCCCAAAAGCGCCCTATCCGGTAAAATCATGCCCGCCGGCACTTTCCGGCTGGATAAGGGGCAATACGCCCGGCGCTACGTCCAGACCCTCAACCGCCCGCAGGGGAAGCAGACCTATTACGGCATGGCCCTCAGAGATGCAAAAGGCCGGTGGGTTGTGCCCCGCCGTTAACCTTCTACAATCCCTGCATGGCCTTCGTGTCTTGTACCTTGCCTGCCCGTCAACCGTCCCACAATGGCATGCTCAATAGTGGCACAAATTTTAACAATCTATTGAGACCAAAACGTTTCCGGCTACCCGGCTGTGCCAATTTGGAACAGCTTTTGTGCAATGGCGTCAGGACTGACGGAATTCACCGCCACCGCTACATACTTCAACTTATTGAAATTATTAATGTTAAGAGTTTTCCAAATGATGAAACCAGACTGGCACGCGAGTTGCCTGCTGTCTTTTATGGACGATGTCCCGGCAAAAACCCGAACTTGAGAAGGGGTTTTCGTGAAAGCAGAGCAGCGGCAGCTCCCCCGTTACCGCATTCGCGATGCGGTGTTTCACGTTTTCAGCCAGGGTGACCGAATCACCGGCCGGCTGGTCAACATCGGTAATGGCGGGCTGGCCTTTCCAATTCAAGCTTTGACCCCCTCTTTGATTTAAAATAAATAGGACACAGATCTTCACAGATACACACAGATTTTATGAGTTTTTTGAATGTATTTTTTTAAATAATATTAGAATTTTATCTGTGTTTTTTTGTGTACATCTGTGTCCTATAAATTTCTGTGTGCTCTGCTGTGAATTCTTTCCTATTTACTATCAGCTGTGAGCTGTAGAGCTGAGCTGTAGTATTCACGGCCACAGGGAGTCGTCAGCCAGTTGATCGGCAAAATTTTTGAAAGACACGACGTCGATGCCGTCCTTTGTTCGCAATGCCGGCCCTTCAGGGTAAACAATGATCCGGCGCTGAAGCCCCTTGAGCTTCGCAACCGCACGTAAGCCCCTGCACCATCCTTCTGTGAAGGTGCTACCGGACTTTGCCTCGATAGCTATCAGATCGCCGCCTCGAACGATCAGGAAATCAACTTCGGTTGCGGACCGGCCGGCGGGTGCCCAGTAGTACATATCGTCACAGATGCTTCGATAGTCCCTGTATGCCCGGATCAACTGCGCCACCATTCCCTCAAATAGTGACCCTCTCTCTTCCGGGGTGGTAATTCCGCTTGAACGCTTCATGGCACGCACAATTCCAGCGTCACACCAGTACCATTTGGGCAATTTCCGTTCCCGCACACGAATTTTGGCCTCGTAAGCAGGCAACCGGAAACACAGCAGTGTTTCTTCCAAAATGTCGAGGTATCCTGCTACGGTCGTTCTTGCCACCCCCGCCTCGCGGGCAATGGTGCTTGCGTTGATGACCTGACCGTGAAAAAGGGCTGCCAAAGGCAGAAAACGGGCAAATCCCGGCAAGTTGCGAACAAGCGCCTCAGCCTGGATTTCTTCCTTAAGATATAGCTGAGCATAGGCGGTAAGTGTCTCTTCCCTGGTCGTTGAGTCCCAGACGATAGGCAGCACTCCATACCGTAGGCTCTCTTCCATATCGAAATGGGAGCCAAGTTCTTCAGGCACAAATGGATGCATGGATCGGTGCAGAGCACGTCCTGCCAGCAGATTGATCCCGGCTCGCTTGAGCTTACGGGCACTTGATCCGCAAAGAACAAAACGCAGGCGCTTTTCTTCGATAAACCGATGCACCTCGTTGAGCAGGCCGGGCAGCCGCTGCACTTCATCGACGATCACCCACCGGTCGCCGGAGATAGCACGCAGCTCATCCGCGAATTGACCTGGATTCGCCAACAGCCTCTGATATGTGCGCTCTGACAGGAGATCAATAACGTGAGCATCGGGAAACCTGGCTCGCAGCCATGTACTCTTGCCGGAGCCTCGCGGTCCCATTAAAAAGAAGCTTTGCTGCGGGGCTTCAAATATTCTCTTTAGCAACATTTGATCACCATGTCGTCATTTTTCCATGAAATTTGACGACATAATATACAAATTTCATCTTAGAATCAAGTTTAAACTGCATAATCTACTGATAGATATATGTAATATGAGGATCACTTTTAGTAAAAAAATAATAGGACGCGGATCTCCACAGATTGTCACAGATCTCTTTTCAAATTATCAATTTTCTTAATATTAGTACCAAAAAATCTGTGTTTTTCTGAGTAAATCTGTGTCCTAAAAAAGTCTCTGTGATCTCTGTGCCGCTGTGGTGAACCATCATAAATCCAAAATCAACCATCCCAAAATGGCACATATTCTGCAACTATATATAATAATATCAAATTATACTTCTTCTGGTCCGAAATGGGATAACCTGCCGCCTCAAAAACGCTTCACCCTATTCCCGCATGCGATTTCATCTTAAATTCTAACCAATTGAAAACATTATATATGAAATCAAACTTCGTTTGATTTCATATTTTGGCACGATAATCGCTCTGCATTTTATGTTGAAACCCATACTTCAACACATATCGCAATCAACAAATCTTTAATCATAACCTAGCACATTCAAAACGAACGACAGTCAAATTTACCGTAACCTGTTTGTGGATGGGGGGCACAAACAACAAGCAATTGGTCCTCCTTTCTCTGGCATGCGCCGGGGTACTAAACACAGCTCGGATATTTCTCTTTTTGACAGGCCCTGTCCGCATGCCGGCGCTTGATACGCAAATCCAATACAATTGGCTGGATTCAGCCCCCCATCCGCACTTTTCAATAACGGATTCCCGCTTTCCAGACAGGGTCGCAATTGTTTTCGGTCATTGCGAGCGACCACGGGGAGCGCGGCAATCTGATACGCCATAGCGCATCATCATGAGCTTAGCGAAAGGTCTCAACGAAAAAATGATGATTCCTGGGCGTCGCCCGGGACGTTGACTTGATTCGTATTGGATTGCTTCGTCGCAAAGCTCCTCGCAATGACTTGGCGATACAGTCTGCTGCGCGGGAATGACCATAATCGCAAATATCCGTTTAGGGCTGACCCGTTGATGAGATGTCATACCATCTCGCTTTTTCAACGGACGACTGACAACTGACAACAGACACTTTTTTGAAAGGAGGTGTTTATCGGAGACACGAGCCGAACTATTTTGCTCGCATAAACAACACCGTTAACCATAATCATAAAAAAAGGAGACCATACGATAAAAAAAAGAAATTTAACCCAAAAGTGACCCGCCGGCAGGTCCTCAAGGCCGGTATGATCGGCGGCGCCGGGCTGATGCTGCCATTGCGATTTTTGCCAGCCAAAGCATTTGCGAACAACTGCGTCCCAGGTGGCGCATGCAATAGACTGGGAGGGGCGGTCGAAGGTTGCTATAACTTCAACTTATCCGACCCTTGCATACAACCAAAATTCGAAAACGCAGTACCCAATGCGCTCGACCCCAGCTTCATTTTTCAATCCCCGAACAACAAGTACAAGATCGCCATGCAACCACAGACCCAGATGACCGGGCTGGTTGATGGCATGGGTAATCCACTCACGACCGCTGTTTGGGGCTACGGCAAGAACGGCCCCGGCGGCACCTGGCCCGGCATGACGATCGTCGCTCAGAGTGGCGT
>JASFIG010000262.1:0-6894 GCA_050122795.1 Desulfobacterales bacterium | reverse complement strand
ACTGGATGCTGAGGGGTAAAGATGACGGTTATGGGTTTTTAGATTTTAATTAACCGCAGAAAGACGCAGACTATTTGTTCGGGCAACCCGCCCAAACATAAATTGAATTTTGAAATAAAACTTTAGCTTTTGTCTGAGGGCCCCCGCAACAATGTGCGGGATTTCGCTATTGGTATTAATTCATTAAAAGGTGCTCAAAAGGCGAAATTCGATTCAAAAGCGGAGCGTACAAATCGTGGCTTGAAGCCACTCCCACAACTATTAATGATCTGGCTCGTTTATGATGTTCATTTCCATAACAATTGGTGGAAGCGGCATCTTGCCGCGATTTTCGAGCATTTCGAGGCAGATTGCATCGTAGCCATCGGACAAAATATGAAGTTTTAATCGAAGCGTTCTTCTTTCCAGGGATCGGCCGAGTTAGAATACCCCCGGCTTTCATAAAAACCGGGCTCATCCACATCTGAAAATCGGATGCCTTCCAGCCATTTCACGCTTTTATAAAAATAGCGATCCGGTATCAGGGCACGCACGGGAGCACCGTGGGGCGTGGACAGTCGTTTTCCAAAAAATTGATGCGCCAGAATGGCATTTTCCTTAACGGCTTCGCTGAGCGGAATATTGCTTGAGTAACCGGCATGTCCCTCGAGGATAACAAACTGGGCGCTGCTTTTGACGCCGACCTTTTTGATGATTTCCGTGATGCGAATACCGGTCCATTTGGAATCCAGCAGGGTCCATCCGGTTACACAATGCACATCACAGGTCAGGTCTACCTGATTAAAGCCCATCAAACTTCGAAAATTGATGCTGAGCGGTTTTTTGACCTGGCCGCTGATTTTCAGCTGCCAGTCGTCAATGCTACCGGATCGGGCTGCACCCCCCATGGGCACCAGCGCTTTGACCGCATGCTGACCCGGCGGAATACGTGTACGCCCGTCCGGTCTCAGATCGGCAGCCCATGCCTGGTTTTCGAAATCCGTAAGTTTCACGAATAAACCCGGCAGTCCGATGGAAACCAGACTGCCGCCTGCCAGGGCCATAAAATCCCGTCGGGTTATTTTTCTTTTCACGTTTAGCATTGATCAGTCTGCCGTTTGAAGTGGTTTTTTGTAAAAATTTATACAAGTCTAACATTAAGGCTCAAATGCCCGTCTGGCAACGGGCCCCCTCTTTTGTATAAAACTGTAAAACAATAATCATGGATTTTAGCGCTTACCCGCAATTGAGCGCTGCGCAAAGCCAAAACCATTGCGTTATGTGTCTTGATCTGTTACCCTGCCTTTTTATTTTGGCCCCTGTAAAAGGCCCCCCATGAAAACCCTTTAAGGAGAGACGATAATGGCCGAAGAACACCAAGAATCGACCGATTTAAAGCTGGACCGCGGCAATCTTTATAAAGAGGAAACCTTTACCGATCTTAAAGTGGGCATGGTCAAGCGCATGACACCCATCAAGTCTGATGGTTCCGTGGACAAAACCCGCAAATCTGTTTTCGTCGCACACACGTCTTTGATGACCCCCGGCGGCCCTCTGCCGTTGCAGGCCGTCATTCAGGCCAAAGATCTGCAACAGGCGATTAAAAAATTTCCGGATGCCATGAAAGCGGCTATGGATCGACTGGCTGAAGAAGCCCAAAAATATCAGGAGCAGCAAGGGAATCGTATTGAAAAGCCGGATTCTCGGATTATTGTGCCCGGCCGCTAAGTGAAGCACACAAAAAAATGAAAACCAGGCCCTGCATCTATCCTGATGCCCGCCTTTTTTCATTATTACCGTGAATTCAATAACTTAATTTTAAACTAGTAATGAGGCTAGATTATTATAAAAATTACTAGAGACGACACGATTGAAATCTAGTTTATTATCCCAAACCACTTCATGAGAGCCCCCTGTGCCCTGCTTGATTTAGTTATCCTGTTGAAATTAATAATCTTTATAACCTTCGGGATTTCTAGCAACTAAGCACGCAAGATAAAGATGAAGTCCTTTTTTAAAAAATTTTCAGGCAAGACGCCTCTGTCACATGAAAATGAGGGCGATGAGCTCTTTGCAGCCGATCTCTGGGGCAAGGCCAAGATCGAATATGAACGCGCCCTGCAAAAATTGGAGCGCACCGAGGCCCCGGACCCTGATTTTAAAGCCCGGCTGCAGAAAAAAATAGTCTCGACAAAAGAGGCGCTTGCTTGCGGCCATAAGCGCAGTGCCGACGACATGCTCGATGCCGGCTTTTATGACGATGCGCGGGAATTATATCTTCTGGCCCTGGAGCTTACCGAAGACCCGACACTTCAATCCGAACTGAAAGAAAAACAAAAACTGCTTGATTTTCACGTGACTAAAACCATTGAAGAATCGCTGCCGGAAGACGATATGCCGCACTTTGAGGATGATGACCTTGCGTTTGAAACTGAAGAATCGGAAGAGCTGCAACAGGGCGAAGGGGAAGACGAAACCTTTAGCGCTTTATGCGGCGCATTACCTGATAATGTTCAAAAAGCCTACCTGAGCTATGGCTCAAATTTTAAAAAGGGCTATCTGGCATTAAACCGGGGAGAATTTTCCGAAGCGGCCGATTACCTGAGCCGGGCTCTGTCGGAAAATCCGGCGTCGGATAGTTTTATCCCGCTGGAGCTGGCCACAGCCTATCTGAACCTGGACCGACACACACAGGCGCAGCAATTGCTCGAAACGCTGCTAAACGAACAACCGCAGGCGCTGCCCGCCTACCAGCTGCTGTGTGAAATCTTCTGGGAAAAAAACGAATTTGACCGTGCCCGGGCCCTGCTGGACCAGGTGCCCGAAGAGCTGACCGAATCGGTGGCGGTCTATCTTTTAAAAGGAGAGTGCCTGTTTCGCGGTGGAAAATACGCCGAAGCCAAAACCTTTTATCAAACATTTTTAAAGCAATATGGTTGGGATGAACGCGTTGCCCGGGCGCTCGCTAGAACTCATGAAGCCCTCAATGAGCTGGCCAACGCACGTAATTTATACCGGGAGATGATGGTCCAGTGCCGCAGCTGTCACGCGCGCATTGACCCGTTTATCAAGGAACGCTACGCCGATCTTTGTTATGATTCCGGCATGCTGAGCAGTGATATCCTTGAGCTTTATCTTACCCTGGCACAGGAGGTTCCCGCCAGGGCGCCTGAATATTTTGAAAAGGTCAGCCGCATTTATGCGGCCCTGGGAAATGAAAAGGAAGCCGTCCGGTTTCGGGCGATCGCCGAAAAAATGGCCCGGCAATAGCAATTATGACAAAAATGACCTTTATTCCTGATTTTAGGTCCCCAGCCCAAGAACCGTCAAATGCCCTCTGGTTCATATATGATCGCGGCCGGCTGTTGGTAAAAATCCGAAACGACAGCTGCGCCATCCCTGAAACGTTGGACTTAAAACCCTATCAATCCGCTCTTTTCCACAATCAGTACCTGGGCACTCTGGACGGCCGCCACTGTTACGCAGCCGAGATAGCCGCCGACAGCCCAAAAGACATGGATCTGGAATCCAGAGATTTACGGGCATTATTCGGCAAATTGGACGAAAATCTGATCTGGATCGCCGGGCGGGCTAACCAGCTGGTCAACTGGAATCAAATACACCAATATTGTGGTAGCTGCGGAGAGCCCACCGAGTTTAAGACCGACGAGCGGGCCAAAATTTGCCCGCAATGCGGCCTGACAAATTATCCGCGCTTATCGCCGGCCGTAATTGTGGCCGTTTTAAAAAATAATAAAATTTTACTGGGCCGCAATAAACGGTTCAAACTTCCCTTTTATAGCGTTCTGGCCGGCTTTGTGGAGCCGGGTGAAACATTAGAGCAGTGCGTCCAAAGAGAAATTCGCGAAGAAGTCGGCATCACAGTTAAAAATATCCGCTACTTCGGCAGCCAGCCCTGGCCGTTTCCGGATTCATTGATGATTGCCTTTACGGCCCAATATGCCGGCGGCGATATCAGTCTTGATGGATCCGAAATCATTGATGCGGCCTGGTTTGCAAAAGACAATCTGCCGAAAATCCCGCCGAGGATCAGTATTGCGCGTCAGCTCATTGATTGGTTCATCCAAAACCACTAGAACCGATTTAAAACGGCATCTTTTGCCCGGGCGCTTTGTTGTTCGTTGTCAAAATTCGCTTACGTACGATCAGTACGCTGCGCTCTTTCTCCGCCTCACGCCTCGCTCCCAGACAAAATCTACCGTTTTAAATCGGTTCTTAAGTTTAAATTCAATCTTTATTCAAAAAAATCAAGCCTTTTGAACACCTTAATCTACTTAAGAATAGGCGTGAAATCCCGCACGAAGCTGCGGGAGCCCTATGGCAAAATCTAACGTTTTTACACTTCTACGGTTGAGCAACTTGTTGGGCACCTGTGCTCGTTGTAGAGCGGATAATCTGATCGCCCCTTAGTTCAAGTCCGTCCGTTGACAGAACCAAGTTTGTTAAGAAAGCGGCTTTGTCCTCCGGGGACACCAGGGAGAAAGTAAGTTTCCCTTTTTTTAGATAGTCTATCCGCAGTCTGTCAAGGGACAGGGCCGGCGCACTGGCGGGATCTCTTGTCGGGCTGACGGCCTCGATGGAAGAAAGCGCGATACGAGAGCGGGTCAATCCGGCCCGAACCAGCAGGTCCGGCGGCCGAATCTCGTAGGAGACAGGATAAGCAAAAATCAAAATCACAGCCAAGTAAAACAGGAGACACAGCAACAAAATGAACGAAGCAGGATAAGCCAGCCCATTGGTGCTGACTTGATACGCTGCAGCCCCGGCCAGGGCAAGACCAGTCGCTGTTAGGATGACCATAAGCCACCCGTCTTTCTTAGACGCATATATTGTCTCGTTCTGCATGCTGGGTATCTCTTGACATCTCCTTTATTCTGTATGACCGACATTCGTAAGTAGGTGGAAATTTGGAGTCGGGCGTAAATTGATTCCTGAAAAAAACCTCTCCCTAATCTATTCGAAAGGAACTATCATTCTCACCACTCATTAAATAATATCATAAGTGCCTGAAAGGTCAATTGATAGTAACCTTTCAGAAAAGTCACTCTGATAATTTCCAAATTTGCCGAATGTTTACCTTTCATTTGCCGCCGCGCCGGACATCTTTTTGATAGACTTTTTTGGAAATAAATGTGATTTTGTGGCGGGTTGGATTTTCAAACTGTACAGGATTTTCATAGACGGATTTCTGCATAAACCAAAAAGGAACATGCATATGATTCATGTCATTGCCACCGTAGAACTGCAGCCCAATACGAAAGCGCACTATTTGAAGATCTTAAAAGAAAATGTGCCAAACGTTAAGGCTGAAGCCGGTTGTTTAGAATATGAACCGGCGGTTGACATTGATTCTGGCTTACCGTTCCAGGAAAGCATTCGCGAGGATGTTGTCACCATTGTCGAAGCCTGGGAAAGTCTTGAAAACCTTGTGGTACATCTGAAAACGCCCCATATGCAGTCATACCGTGATGCGGTCGCAAGTTATGTCAAGAAGGTCAGCATACAGGTCATGGCACCGGCGTAGATTCCTTTGTGTATTCTATTGTTGAGCTCGATTTAACACGGGAGGTAGCAACCGAATGTGCGGCCGATTTGTGGGATACCGTCAACTGGATGAACTCAAAGAATTTTTCCCGATTGACCGTGCCAATTGCGATGTGACGGCCAATTTCAACGTGGCGCCGACACAGCAGATTCTGGCAATCTATAACAATGAGGGAGAAAACTGGCTGGACAGATTTCACTGGGGGCTGGTGCCGTTTTGGGCCAAAGACCCGTCCATCGGAAACCGCATGATCAATGCTCGTGTTGAAACCATTGCTGAAAAACCGTCCTTCAAAAATGCCTTCAAGAAGCGCAGGTGCCTGATTATCGCCGATGGCTTTTACGAATGGAAAGGCCCCAAAGGTCAAAAGCAGCCCATGTTGATTACGCTGCCTGATAAAAAGCCGTTTGCATTTGCCGGACTGTGGGAAAATTGGCGCAAAAACGACCTGCAAACGCCCTACCGATCATGCACCATCATTACGACCGAAGCCAGTCCTTCGATCCGCGACATTCATCATCGCATGCCGGTCATTTTAAAGCCTCAAGTATACAGCCAATGGTTAAATCCGGCCAATCAAGATATGACTGATTTAAAAAAAATTCTGGAGAAAGAGCGCCTGACCGAGCTCATCAGCTATCCGGTATCCAGGCAAGTAAATTCTACACGAAATAATGACGCTTCTATAATAGAACCCGTTGTCGAATAAGATCGTTTTAATTTTCATGCCAAATTTAGCGAATTCTGATGAAGTCTATTCAAAAACAAGTCTAAAAAACTAAGACTGTACAAATAAGATGTAGTTTGATAAAAACCCATCTTTTGAAAAAAACACTGGTCAGGGCAAGGTAAGAAAGGAATAGGGTAAATGAAAGATCCGCTCAATGAAGGTCGTAAAAAAACGGTGTGGTATGAGAACTACGATCCCGTGAATGGATATCTAAATAACGAGAAAGTGCGCAAAGCAGAAAATCACGAAAATGAACCATCGGATCAGAGACTTTCCTGGAAGGACATCTTTAAATAACAATTGATCGGAAGCCCCGGCGATCAAATAAGCAGTGAGGTGCTGCTGTTTTAGGAAGGAGAATATAGGCTTGCAGGTCAGCGACGGCAGGTTCATTTCTCTATTTTAAGATTGATTATCAGAAACCAATGTGTCAACCGGAACCTTTTTCGCATCCGTTTTGCGTTTAAAATGCATTAGTTTGATTAAAAATTGCTCAAGCCTTTGTTCGCCGACCAGTCGTATAATTAGCATCGCCGCGGCTACCGTGGTTCCGATAATTAGAACGCCGACACAGGATTTTATAGTATGGCGGCTATCCCGCGACCATATCTTCGCATTC
>JASFIG010000261.1:0-6922 GCA_050122795.1 Desulfobacterales bacterium | reverse complement strand
AAGGTACCCCCGGCTAAAGGGATACGGCCCCTGCGTAAAATTATCGCAAGGAAATTGAGCACAATCCCGCAGGCAGTAATCCACCTGGTTTAATTGCGCACAGGCCAGAATGGCGCATGTACCACCCATCAACCGCTGTTGGGCGGCAAGCTTTTTTGCGGCCTGGGAGCTGGTGCCCGGACCGCAGCTGGAGCAGGTGCCCAGCAAATTTAATTTGCAGACATCACAATTGATACCACAGGCACCGGTGGGCATCGCTCAATCCTTCGGTTCAAAGGTTCAGGGTTTCAAGGTTCAGAGGTTCAGGGTTCAAAATCGCAAAGATTCTCATTAACAACCTGCTGCAATTTAAGATGCCCGGACTCCGGCAGGCTTTGATGTTAAAATGCCGAGGACGGTTTCAGTTTTATGATCAACAGTCGTTTTTAACCTTTGAACGTTGAACCCTGAACCTCCAAAACCTGGCACTGCGGGCAAATATGCGTGCTGCGCTGGCCGACGATGATTCGCTCGACTGCCCTACCACAGCGCGGGCACGGTTTGCCGGTGTGACGGAAGACGTTCAACTGATCTCGATTGCGGCCCTGATGCTTGGCAACAGAATAAAAATTAGTTTTACCGGTTCCCAATGAGGTTCCCAGGTTTTTTAAGCCCCGTTTGAGCACCAGCGGTATGGCCCGATGAAGCGCCCGAATTTCTGTTTCGGACAAAGTGGCAGCCGTGCGGCAGGGATGAATCTTCGATTCCCAGAGCGCCTCATCGACGTAAATATTACCGAGTCCGGCGATAAAGGTCTGATCCAGCAGCAACGGTTTTAACAGACGCTTGCGCGCTTTGAGACGCTGAACCAATTTTTGACGGGTAAACCCGCTGGACAGCGGTTCGGGTCCCAGGCGACTCAGGATGGGATCCGCATCTGACATCAGATAGAGGCGGCCAAATTTGCGGGTATCATGAAAGCGCAACTGCCGCCCACCATCCAGATTCAGCAAAACATGTTCATGCTTTTTGCGGGGCTGTTCTGCGGTCACCAGATGCAGCCGGCCGGACATGCGCAGATGCATGAGCAAATAACCATTTTTCTGGAAATCAAAAATAATGAATTTTCCGCGGCGCCGAATGGCTGCTATTGTCCGGCCCCTGATCCGGTTACAAAACGTTTTGGCCGCGGGTTCTGCGATCGTGCGGGCCCAGAAAACGGCAGCCGCCTCTATGGTTTGGCCCACAAGGCCGGCTGCGTTGAGATCATTAACGATGGTCTGTACTTCCGGAAGTTCGGGCATTTTTTTCAGGTTCAGAGGACAGAAGTCAGAAATCAGAGGACAGAAATCCGAATTCAGATAATGTGTTGATCAATCGTTTTCAACATCTGTCTTCTGACCTCTGACCTCTGTCATCTGTTTATTTACGATTGACAACTCGGGATCTTGCGCCTATAAAAAGGGCCAGTTTGAGGTACTATAGCACAGTCCGGCATGTAAAAAAATGATCGTTTAATGCCTATCTTTGATGACTATCAGATTTTCCGATGATAAAGGAGCGCTTATGGATTATAGCCTTTCAACTGACCATGAGATCTTGCGTGAGTCGGTGCGCAGTTTTGCCGAAAAGGAGATCAAGCCGGTTGCCAGGGAGTTAGATGAAAAGGAAGAATTTTCGTATGAAACCATGCAAAAAATGGCCGAGCTGGGACTGTTTGGGATTTTTGTTTCCGAAAAATACGGCGGCCAGGCCATGGATTATATTTCCTATATCATTGCGGTTGAGGAAATCGCGCGCATTGATGGTTCACATGCCGCTACCGTAGCCGCTGAAAACTCGCTGGGGATCGGCCCGCTCTACTATTTTGGCAATGAGGAGCAAAAAAGGAAATATTTGCCGAAGCTTTGCAGCGGCGAGGCCTTATGGGGGTTTGGCCTTACCGAGCCCAATGCGGGCTCCGACGCCGGTAACACCCAAACCACCGCCGTTTTAGACGGTAATGAATGGGTCATCAACGGCAGCAAGATTTTTATCACCAATGCAGCCACCGACATCACCACCGGCACCACGGTTTTAGCCCGAACCGGCGTCAGAGATGATGGTAAACCCGAGCTGTCCTGCATCATCGTTGAGTCCGGCACACCCGGATTCACCGCCAAAGAGATGCACGGCAAGCTCATGTGGCGCGCTTCCAACACCAGCGAGCTCTATTTTGAAGATTGCCGGGTACCAAAAGAAAACCTTTTGGGCCCCAGGGGACAGGGATTTCATCAGATGATGAAGACCCTGGACGGCGGTCGGCTTTCCATCGCTGCCATGGGCCTCGGTGGCGCCCAGGGTTGCTTCGACATGGCCATGAAATACACTCAGGAACGCGAGCAGTTTGGGCGGCCGATTGCAACCTTTCAGGTCAATGCGTTTAAGCTGGCTGATATGGCAACCGAAATCGAATGCGCCCGCCTGCTGTTGTACAAAGCCTGCTGGCTGAACGACAACGCTTTGCCCTTTGCCAAAGAGGCGGCTATGGCCAAACTGTATTGTTCGGAAGTGATGTATCGGGCCGCCAATCATTCCGTCCAGCTGCACGGTGGATACGGATTAATGAAAGAGTATGATATCGAGCGCTTTTACAGAGACCAAAAGCTTCTTGAAATCGGTGAAGGCACCTCCGAAGTGCAGCGGCTGGTGATCGCCCGGTATTTAGGCGCCAAAAGCCTGTAGCCCGATTTGCCATTCGAGATAGCATCAATCGATTTTCAACAAGGAGATAAAATGCAAGACAAAATTAAAAAACCGCATTTTGACTTTGACTTTTTTGAGGATTTAACCGGCGATATACCGGTGGAACCACCCAAGAGCGTGGATGATGTCGGGGAGCGTATCCGCAAAATCCGGGAAGAAAAGAATCTGTCATTGGATGAGATTTCCAAGATGACCGGATTTGAAGTCGATTTTTTAGAGAAAATCGAAAATAGAGAACGACAGCCCCAGCTGGGCACAGTGATCAAATTATCAAAAGCCCTGGACAGCGCCTTTGGCCGTCTGGTTTCCGGTGTCGGGGATAAACTTTACGCCATTACACGCAAAGACGAGCGCCGCACCATTTCACGGTCCACTTCCAAAAAGGGCCGCAAGCAAATTTATACCTACAAAAGCCTGGCACCGGATGTCAAAGGGCGACACATGGAGGCTTTTCTGGTTCAGCTCGAAGAGGATCCCGACAAAGAAATATCGCTGCACGAGGGCGAAGAATTTATATTTGTGCTCGACGGGGAAGTGATCTTAGAAATCGGAGATGATCACTACGAGCTCGAGCCGGGTGACAGCGCGTACTATTTATCGACGACCGCCCACCACATTGCCGCCAAAAAAGGAAAAGCGACCATTGTGGCGGTCATGTACGAAGCCTGATCGGCCACAGCGCACAAGAGGCTTGCACAGGTCGTTTCACAACTGTATCAAAAAAATAATACTAATGAATTAAGATAGTTACAATCAATTGATGCGTTTTACAACGGTCATGCGGGCATGATGCCCCTGGCCGTTTTTTTTGCCGCTTATTGGATTTTCGCAAAAATTTGTTATACACCCCGTTGCCGCGCTGCGAGATGAGCCAGATAAGCGCCATGCGTTTTGACAAATCTTATTTGACCCTTAATATCTCTGTATCAGAAACTGCGTTAACCGGATCGCTGCGTGGGAAATGGATGATAAATTAAAAAAACGTGCTCAAACGAGGTGCTCAAAGGAGAAATAACAAATGCGTTTAATGCCATATCTTAAAACGGGCTTGCTGATTGTATTACTAACTTTAGGCCCCTGCGCGGTATCGGCTTCAACGGTTGATATTCAGCTTAACGTCAAAGAATTCCAGCTTGAAAACGGCATGCTGTTTTTAGTGGTTGAGCGGCCGGCAACACCTCAGGTGGCCGTCAGACTGGCCATCCGTGCCGGATCAGCCCTTGAAGAAACCGGCCGGACCGGCATCGCCCATTTGCTGGAACACATGATGTTTAAAGGAACTCAAAATTTCGGTACCCTGGATGTCGCCAAAGACGCCAAGCTGCAGCAGCAGATTGAAGCCGCTTACCAAAGCATCCTTAACGAACAGCAGAAACGATCTCCCGACCCAAAATTGATCCGGGAAAAACGGGCCGAGATGGGAAAATTACGCGCCGAAGTCCAAAAGATTTATGTGCCCCAGGCCTTTTCTTCCCAGCTGGGCAAAAACGGGGCGGTCGGCATCAATGCGTTTACGACCAAAGATCAGACCCAGTATATTGCCTCGGTCCCCTCGGATATGCTGGAGCAGTGGTTTTCGATTGCCAGCGAACAGATTTTTGAACCGTCCTGGCGTGAATTTTATGTTGAAAAAGAGGTTGTTCAGCGCGAGTGGGCCTTTCGGTATATTAATGACCCCGGCGGGGCTGCCTGGCTGGATCTGAATGCAACAGCCTACACAGCCCATCCGTATCGCAACCCCACCATCGGTTGGAAAAGCGATATGGAAAGATACAGCACACAGGATGCCATCGAATTTCATCAGCGCTATTACAACCCCTCCAATGCGGTTTGTGTGCTGGTCGGCGATGTAACGCTTGCCCAGGCCAAGAAACTGGCCAAAACCTATTTTGAGCGTTATCCGGCCGGAAAAATCGCCCCCGAAACGGTGACGCAGGAACCCCAGCAACAGGGGCCGCGCAAGAATATTCGCTTTTTAAAGGGCGCACGGACACCGCTGGTCAGAATCGGATATCACGGCGCCCGTATGGGAACACCCGATTTTTATGCGCTGGATGCCATGATCATGATTCTGAGCCACGGGCGCGGCGCCCGCATGAAGCAAAACATTGTCAACCAAGGGCTGGCCGTGGAAGCCTGGGCCTACAATCCGGACAACCGCTATGGCGGCATGCTGATTGTCGGTGGATCGCCCAATGAGCCCGAGGCGCTGAAAAAAGCTTCCGGGCAGCCCGGTGCGGAGGAGCAGCGAAAAGCCTATCTGGCTGCCAGTGAAAGGCTTGAGGCGCTTCTGGTGGCTGAAGTCGAAAAATTTAAAAGTGAAGCGGTATCAGCCCGTGAATTGACGCGCATCAAAAAACTCAACCGGCGTGATTTTTTGGACCGCATGCGCAGCAATGAAAGCCTGGCCGGCACGCTGGCGAGCCTTGAGGTACAGGTCGGTTGGCGGTACCTGAACGACTATCTGGCAAGAATCGACGCCGTGACACCCACAGACATTCAAAGAGCAGCCCAAAAATATATTCGCTCCGGCAATAAAACCGTGGTTTTTGTCATTCCCGGTGGCCAGCCGGATAAACCTCCCGCGCGGTATACCGAAGTTCGCAATATCAGCAGCGGCGCAGCAGCGAATCTGACGTATAAGGGTGATCTTAAAAACGAATCGAAATATCCCACCCCTAAAGGCTGGAAGCATCCGCTTTCCTTCAGGCGTGATCCGCAAAAAATAAAATATCCCCGGGCCGACACATTCGAGGTTGAAAAGGTCAACGTGTTTTACCTGCCGGAAACCGAACTGCCCTTAATCGATCTGACGATCCTGTTAAAGGCCGGTTCGGTTGACCTATCCCGGTCAAAGACGGGGCTGGCCGACGTTTTCAACGACGTAATCGTACGAGGGGGTACGCAGGATCTGTCGCCCGGCGAGCTGGCACTCGTACTGGATGAGAATGCCATTCAGCTGGGTATATCGGTGGACGAGGAGCAGACAGAAGTGCGTCTCTCGGTAATGAAGGCGGACTGGGAAAAGGGCCTGGAGCTGTTGCAGGCAGTGCTGATCCGACCCGCTTTTGATCCCGGTGTCTTGCAGGTTGCCAAAAACCGGGAACTCGTCGCACTCAAGCGACAAGGTGAGGATGCCATGTCGGTGGCCATGCGGGAGAGCAAAATCTGGCACTTCAAAGACCATCCCTACGGTCGAGATCCACTGGCTGGTCTACAAACCATTGCGGACATTTCATCGCAGGATCTGAGCAACTTTTTGAAGCGCTATTTTGTGCCTGAAAACATGACCATTGCGATTGCCGGTGATATCGATAAAGAAAAAATCGTTTCCGGCTTGAGCCGCTTTTTAAAGGCTTTTCCGAAATCGCCGGCGCCGCAGCGCGATTTACAGGACCCTGTCAGGACGCCCCCGGTCGTGGTTTTGATCGACAAACCCGGTCAGGTTCAGTCCCAGGTTATCTTGAGCCTGCCGAGTTTAAAGCGTTCTCATCCGGATTACTGGAAAGCCGGTCTGTTGATGAACATGTTCGGCGGCAACGATTCGCTGATGTACAAGCGTTTGCGGGATGATCTGGGTCTGGTCTATTCAGCCGGCTTTTACCAGACATACAAATGGCAGGCCGGTCAACTGGTGGGCTATATCGGGTGCAAGGGTGATCAGACCACAGCGGCAATTTCCGAAACCCTAAGATTGATGGATGCGCTGCGCGAATCGATTCCTGAAAAAGAGCTGGAATTAAAGCGGCTGGATGCCCTCAACAGCTTTGTATTTAACGTGGATACCAAATCAGAACTGGTAAATGTTTACGGGCGGTACCATTTACGCCAGGAGCCGCTCGATACGCTGGAAAAAATTCAGGACGCCTTTATGGGCGCTACCAGGGATGAACTGCACCGGCTGGCCCTTGAGCTGCTTGACCCCCAAAAAATTCAGATCTTTGTCGTGGGGGATAAAAGCATCAGCGTGCAGTCACCGGATGGCCAGCAAATGACGCTGGAAGAAGACCTCAAACGTCTGGCTCGCAGTCGCAATTTGCCCTTTCAGGAGATTCAGTTGCGATAAAAACTGAAATTATGTTTCGTGTTGATCGGCGCTGGAATATTCAAATGCCAAGTGAATATCCTGCCGGGCAGCATTCAGGCTGGTGTGTGAAAAGACGACAGTTGTTTCCAAGTTGTCGGACTGGTCCGGAAG
>JASFIG010000260.1:0-6973 GCA_050122795.1 Desulfobacterales bacterium | reverse complement strand
GATCTTCACCCACCAGTTCCAGAAATGTCTGATGCGGATTGAGACTGCTGACAATAAATTTGTTGGCTTCATAATAATAACCGTCAGCGGTTTCAACGCCTTTGGCACGGCCATTTTCGATCACGATTTTACTAACGGGTTTGGGTCCGATGATCATTCCGCCATTTTTGTAAAGTAGCTTGCTCATCACATGCGCCAAATGGTGGCTTCCGCCAACTACCAGGCGATAGTTGGCGGCTCGGTTGAAGTAGAGCGGGACCAGAAAACCGAGTCCCTCTAAATCATAATCCAGCCCCCACATACAGGACGCATATAGGAATAATGTGCGAACGTGTTCATTTTCAAAGAGCTCTTCCACAATTGCCCTGGGAGACATGGGCTGCAGGGCCTGCAGATCTTTCCCGACCTCATGGGATTTCATTTTGGTCATGGCTTCCATGGCGGGATGCGGTGGATAATAGGTGGCCGGTGCGATGAAGACATCCATATATTCCTTGAATTTCGCGGCAGCATTTATATAGGTACGGGCATCTTTTTCGGAAAATTGCGCGATGGATGTCGCGGTGCGTTCTGCATCCTGATAGACTGATAACGTGCGATCATCCTCCAGGGTCAAGGTCATGACCGGATCGGGATGGATGAACTTCAGATCATATACTTCCTCCATTTCATGTTTGAAATCCTGAAAAAATGGAGCATAATCCACCATGGGCATATAGATGGCGTGGGTGTTGTGGATAAAACTAGGAATCGTAATTTGCTCTGAACACAATCCCCCGCCCATTTCGAATCTTCGTTCAAGTAACAGGATTTTCAGGCCTGCTTTTGCTAAATAAGAGGCCGTGAGCAGACCATTGGGCCCGGCACCTATGATTATTCCGTCGTATTCAGCCATCGCCTCTTCCTCCCTAACCGGATCGTACGGTGAATGAGAATCATTAATTTCAATAGATTGTAAAGACTTTAGTTAATTTTTTTGGATTGACTTGTCAATCCAATTAATTTTATATCGTCATAAGATTTTCTTATACCTACTCCGAATTTCGCATATGCACATCAATCTTAACCAACTCAGGGCGTTTTACCTGGCCGCTAGAGAAAAAAGCATCACCCGAGCTGCCGAGGCGCTGCATGTCACCCAGCCGGCTGTGACCATGCAAATCAAAGCTTTTGAGAACCAGCTGAAGGTGAAACTGTTTCGCAAGTACGGCACGGAGCTTCAACTAACCGATTTTGGCCAGGTGCTCTACGGGTACGCCAAGCGCATGTTCAAGATCGTCGATGAGATGGAATATGTGCTCAAAAGTTACGGGGACTTGACCCAGGGTTCCCTTACCATCGGAACCACCCGCAGTTTTGCCCGCCATTTGATGCCGGGTCTGCTATCCAGGTTTCAAGAGAGCTTCCCGAAGGTAAAGGTCTTTTTAAAAGTCGGCAGTTCCCAAGAAATAGCGGATAGCATTGCACAATTCAAATACGATCTGGGGATCATTGGTCGATTGCCACACCTCAACAAGCTGAATGTTGTGCCATATACCAAAGAAGAATTTTGTGTGGTAATCTCGCCCAATCACCGGTTGGCTGCCAAGTCCATGGTCTCCATTTTTGAACTAAAAAACGAACCGATTATCATTCGTGAAAGTGGCTCAGGTTCCCGGAATGCGATTTTATCGCTGCTGGCATCCCACGATGTGAAGCCATCGGTGCTGGTTGAAGCTGGAAGCGTCGAATTTATCAAAGAGTATATTATCAAAGGACGCGGAATTTCATTTCTCTACAAACCTGAAATAGAGCTCGAAGCCAAAATGGGACTTCTCAAGCCTTTGGGTATCAAAGAAGGTCCTATAAGGATTCAGACGGATATCGTTTTTGCCAGAAAAGCGAACCTATCGCCTGCGGCTCAGGCATTTTTGCGAATCATCCGGTCTGATCTTTAAAACAAAGGACATCAGCCAATGTATGATGTTATTGTAGTCGGAGGTGGGCCGGGGGGGGCGGTTGCCGCCCAAAGATGTGTCCGAAATGGTTTCAGAACCCTCTTGGTGGAACGGAAACGGTTGCCGCGCGACAAAGTTTGCTCCGGTATGGTAATGGGACCGTGGGCCAACGAAATTATTCAACAGGAATTCGGTAAAATTCCGCAACAGGTTCTGGCTTCGCCACATTATTTATCCGGACATCTGATACATGTACCCGGTGTGCGGCCTCGAATGATTAAGTGCAAAACGCCTCTGGCCTGGAGAAAAGATCTGGATTTCTGGATGATTCAGAAAGCGCAGGAAGCGGGTGTCGAAATATGGGATGGGGCCAAAATAATTCAGGTAAATCAAAAGGCCGGTGCCTGCAGCGTTGCGATGATACAGCGCAAAAAGCCCCAGGAGATTAAAGCGAGATTTGTCATCGGAGCCGATGGTGGCGCTTCGGCTGTCAGGAAGTCATTGTTTCCAGAGCTAAAAGTTCAATTTTCCGTACCCATAAGGGAATGCTATAAAGGTACCCTGGATTTAGAAAAGGATTATTTCCACTGGTTTTTCCCGAAATATCGTTTGCGACCTCGCTTTGGCCTTAACCACAAACAAGACTGCTTTCTGATTGAAGGTAGTGGAATTAAAGAGCTGAAGAAGGAGATTATTCATATTTTAGCGAAATACGGTTTCGACCCCGAGCGCAAAGCGCTTTGGAAGGATGGTTGTTTGATACCACGACTTCACGAGGCTTTGATATCGGGGACTTTTTCTCCGGCTTTAGGTAATGTCTTGTTGATTGGAGATGCCGCCGGCCTGCTGTTGCCCATAACATTCGAGGGCATTGGCACCGCTCTTAAAAGCGGACTTCTAGCTGCTGATGCGATTGCCGAAGGGGCTAAATATGGGAAAGAAGCAGCAGGAGAATACCTCCAGGAGTTGAAATCAATCCTGACAGTACTTGAGAGACTGCATGAATTGAATGCAGGGCTCAGCCGGCAGAAAAAAATGGGAGCTTCTGATCTATCAAAAGCCATTAGAGACGCATATGCGGACACGCTTAACGTCAGCTGAGCAACTTGTTTACATCGCAACTACGATCTCATCGGTAGTTTCGATACTATTTTATAAAATTAAAGCCGATCATGTCGTTATCTGAAGGACGAAAAGGATAAAATATGACAATACACCAAAGGAAAATAGGATCCGGTGATGCCGGAAGATTTGATCAGAGAAACACAATGTTCTCTCGACCAAGGGATACCGAAATGTCCGATGCTGAAATGCTGGCGTTGGGCAAAAAGCATTATGGCGTTCGCCATTTTAAGGATGATGAAGGTTATACCTTGCTGGACTGGGCCTTTGCCATGGGGTCCTGGTATTTGGAGCGGTGGTGGGGGTTTGGCAACATGGTCGGCAATGAGGGCCTGTATGAATGGTACCCGGACTCAACAGAGATTGCAACCAGAGACCGTATACCGGCGGGAGAAAAGTGGGCTGTTTCAGACCCGGAGGAAATGACCCGAATTATAAAGAAGGCCGCCATCTACATGGGTGCGTCTTCGGTTGGGATCTGCAAGTTGAATCGACGCTGGATTTATTCTCATCGGTTTGATCCACGCACGTTGGAGCATTCTGCCATAGATGATATCCCCGATACATTTGAATACGCCATTGTCATGCTTCACGAGATGGATTACACATTAATGCGGACGGCGCCTGCTTACGGTGAAAATGCTGCCACGGGCCGAGGTTATTCAATGATGGCTTACATGGCCTCTTCTGTGGCCCACTTTATCAGGGATCTGGGCTATGAGGCCATCCCCAGTGGCAATGATACGGGGCTTAGCATTCCCATGGCTGTTGATGCCGGTCTAGGCGAACTGGGACGTCATGGCCTTTTAATTGCCCCGCGCTTCGGGCCAAGGGTGCGCATAAGCAAGGTACTTACAGACCTGCCGTTAATACCGGATAAACCGATTGACATCGGAGTCAGACGGATGTGCGAAATTTGCCGAAAGTGTGCCAAGGTGTGTCCAGGGCAAGCCATCAGTTTTGACGAACCCTCCACAAAAGGGCTTACGACATCCAATAATCAAGGGATTTACAAGTGGTATATTAATCCTGAAAAATGTTTTACATTCTGGGTGCGCAACAGGGGAGATTGCGCCAACTGCATCCGGGTCTGTGTGTTCAATAAGCCAGATACCCGCTTTCATCAATTGGTTCGATGGCATGTAAAAAATCTGCCGCGGTTCGACAGTTTCTATCTGTGGATGGACGATGTATGTGGCTATGGAAAAAAAATAAGAATGCGCGATGTTTGGAACTAGATCAAGCAGCTCATCAATCAATTTGTGGGCCGGTAGCCCTAAAAAGGTAAACCTTGTAATGGAATGGTCGAAAATCATTCAGCAATTATTTCAACTGGCAGAACCTTATCTGGCTGTGCGGGGCGACAAGCCCCACGTCGAAGTGGCCCATACCTATGCCTTAAGCCTTATGGAAAGTGAAGGTGGCAACTATAAAATCATAGAGCCAGCGATTATTTTGCATGATGTCGGCTGGTCTCGTCTGCCACCAGAACAACTTAAAGCTGCCTACGGCATGGGCCTGGAAGGGAAGTCCTCCAACAAACTCAATCGCATCCATGAAAAAGAGGGCGCCGCCATTGCGAGGCAAATACTCGAGTTGATTGGATTTGATACTCTTTTGATCGATAAAATAACGCAGATCATTGAGAGACACGATTCGGGCCCCGATGCGCATAGTATCGAGGAAAAAATCGTTAAGGATGCAGACAAACTGTGGCGTTATTCCGATATCGGCTTCTGGTATGAGATTGAAAGACAGGCATTGGATCCAAGGGCGTATTATGATTATCTTGCCTCACGCTGCCAAACATATTTCTTCACCCAAACCGCCCCAACCCTGGCCAAAAAGGAACTTGAGAGGCGTTTTAAAGAAACCAGAGTGCTAAACAATAAGAGGACATAGCGCATAAAATGATAGTAGAAAACCAGACGGTGACGACCCTATGCAGAATGTGTGACCACGGTTGCGGAATCGATGTAACCGTAAAAGCCGGTCTGCCCAGTGCCATAAATGGTTCCAAGGCGCATCCTTTCAATAAGGGCTGGTTATGTGCCAAAGGTCGCGCTGCGCTCGATCTTTTTTATTCACCGAATCGTCTCTCTACTCCTCTAATCCGAAAAGAAGGCAAGCTGATTGCATCGGATTGGGAAGAGGCCTTTGCTTTTATTGCAAAAAAACTTCTATGGTTAAAGGACAAGCATGGGCCGGAAACCCTTGCCATTTATCATGGTGAGGGTGTGGGTCATCAAGAGATTAAATATTACATGAAACGATTTGCAAATGTCTATGGCACACCTAATTTCTGCGGGGTCGGCTCCTTGTGCAATGCCAGCCGCACCATTGGCGAAACCCTTACCTTTGGTAATCTTACAAAACCGGATATTCCCAATTCCCGCTTTTTGATCATTTGGGGAGGAAATCCATTTGTTTCCCATGAGCCTTATGTGCCTGCAGATTTTGTCAATTTCAAAAAAAAGGGCCGACAGCTTGTGGTTGTAGATCCGAGAAAAACTGAAACTGCCTCTAAAGCGGACATCTATTTGCCAATTATACCGGGGCGAGATGAAAACCTTATCTTGAATATCTTACATGTCATATTTTGCGAGGAGCTTTGGGATAAAGCTTTCACCCATGAATGGGTGCCGCATTTTAAGCAATTTTGTCAAGCCGTAACCGACGAACGGTTTTCTCCTGAAAACGGAGCAAGCTTGACCGGTCTTGCTCCTGATCGGGTTCGACATGTTGCGAGGGCATACGCTAGAAGCAAATCGGCCGGCATTTTCACTGGAAACGGTTTAGAGCATCATAGCAATGGCGTCAATACATCTCGTTTGTTAGCGATTCTCAAAGCAATTACCGGCAACTTAGACATTCCGGGAGGTGACCTTTTTACATTCAGGCCGGCGTTAAAGGATATCACATCTCCTTTGCCCGAGCCATCTGTAGCAGCTATCGGGTCGGAAAAATATCCACTGTTTTGCCGGGCGCGCAAGGAAGCCCACGCCTTGAGCCTTCCAAAGGCAATTATAAGTAAAAAACCGTATCCCATTAAGGGGATGATTATTGCAGGGGGCAACCCGTCTTTAGAATGGCCTCACAGTACCCGTACCCGTGAGGCGCTGCAACGTCTGGAATTTCTCCTTGTTATTGATATTGTTCGTTCCCCGGACTGCCGATATGCCGATGTGGTTCTTCCAGCTTGCACATTTCTGGAGCGAGACGAACATCGCGTAAATCTTTATCAAAACTTGCCCCATATCACTCTGAGGAGAAAGGTGGTTGACCCGGTTCACGGTTTGTCGGATCAGATAATCTGGTTTAAATTAGCGCAACATATGGGATTTGGTGAGTTTTTTCCATGGAAAAGCTGCGAAGAGGGGATCGATCATTTGCTGAGTGAAGCAGGTATTACGGTTGAGGATCTGATAGCTAATGGAGGTGTTCAACAATACGAAAAGAGGACATTTAGGAAGTACGAGCACAATGGATTTAATACCCCATCAGGTAAAATAGAGATTTATCCGAAAAGGCTTAAAGATCTTGGGTTGGATTTCTCTCCTATCAGCGAGGATATCCTTAAACGCCGCGATGAGCATGATGATTTTCCGCTTTTGCTTATCACAGGGGGCAATCTTTTAAGTTACACGCACTGGCAGTATCGCTATATCCCTAAACTTCGTAAAATGTATCCTGATCCCATCTTCGAAATCCATCCCGATACCGCTCAACTTTTCCAATTGTCGAATAATGAGATAGCAGAAGTGAACAGCGCATACGGAAGGATAAAGCTCAAATCACATGTAACCCCCAAGATTCAACCTGGTGTCATACACGTCCCCCAGGGTTGGGAGGAGGCAAATGCCAATGAATTAACTGGCCAGGAAGGTTTTGATCCAATTTCGGGATTTCCCAAC
>JASFIG010000259.1:0-6989 GCA_050122795.1 Desulfobacterales bacterium | reverse complement strand
CCAAACTTTCCAAGACGATTTTTTCTGAAACCTTTTGCCAGCTGTTTTCACCAACATGTTTAAATTCATATTGTCCCACAATAAATTCCATTTCCCGGCTGAGCCTTAAAGGATCGGTTTTAAATAACGTTTATAATTGGCAAATTGTTTCGTGAATAAAAATTTTGCGGCGTGCCAGTTCGTCGATGACCAGCTGCGGTTTAAAGGCAAACTCCGGCATGACGACGCCATTGTCTTGTACAGCCCCTGCCGCAATCAACTGGGCGCCGATGGCCAGCGGGATGCCGACGCTGCGGGTATAGGCTCGCAGACCCGCCCACCCGGGCACCGAACCATCTGACGGGGGATGGGTGTTGGTCAGCACATGTTCATAACGGCGCCCGGCCCGCTGGCCGATGACCTGCACGTGCAGCGCATAGCCATACAATTCGGTCTGCCGGCCTTCGGGCGCCTGCTGCAGATATTGGCTGATGGCATCCATGATGCCGATGGTTTGCTTGCCGACCTGGATGGGATCGTTGCGTAAAAAGCCCCAGTCATACATCGCACGCACAAGTTGCATGTTTTTCGGGGGCCAGGTGCCCCGGACTTCTATCAGTCGAATCCCTTTGTCATTGAGGTAAGCGTGGGCAGTACGGGTTTCGGCATGCGGGATAATCCATTGAGGGTGGCTGCCGAAGGGCTCGGGCAGGTCAATCAGGCGTTCCCGTGCAAACGGTGGCACCTGGACGAAATGACCGTCTTCGAAGACGACACGCTCTGCAAGATCCGGATCGTATTCATACGTTGTCGTTTCGGTAATCGAAGGCGAAAAGGCAATCGGTCGAAAAGCCCCGTGGCTGACCCGCACGATTTCGACTGTATCCAGTTGGTCGGCGGCATGCCGCACCATCATGTCCGTCACACCGGGCGTCATGCCGAAACCGGGCACATGCGCGCGGCCGGCGGATTTGAACTGATCATCGTAGGCATACTCGACCCCAAAACCATTGAGATTGATGCCGTGGCAACCGGCAGCGGCGATACAGGCCGTGGATTGATCGTTCAGATGGATGGTGGTGCCGTCCATGACAATATCATAATCGCGCATTACGTTGACGGCGGCATCTTTTTGCCGAACGTCGACTTGGCAGAAATCAACGCGCCTGTCATCAATGGACGCTGCAACGGCTTGCCCGGCCTTCTGATCGACATCAGCGACGGTGATACGTTCAAAATCCGAAAAGGCCATCAAATCCAATACAGCCTCGCTGCAAATTTTACCGGCCCCGCCCAGACACAACACGTTCATTTCGGAATTTCCTTCGCTCTCAGGGGTTTTTCGCCACATCACGCAACAGGTGAGATGGATCAGCCAAATGGATATCGCTGAAAAAGTAGCTTGTAAAAGTTAACAAAGTGTTAAGGAAAAATTTGATTTTTATATTTCAGAACAGATTAATGGATTAATTGAAGTGAGTGTCATTCCTTTATATCTTCGCAACAATTCTAAGTTTTACTTTTAACACAATTCTAATAAGCTCCTAATTTTTTACTAGCACTAACAACCATATCTTCCTTTTAATATTCTCAGAAAAGGTTTAAAGGTAAACAAATGGATATTTTACCGATAGCGTTTTTCGTATTGTGGTTTTTTTCTGTTTATGCTTTTGCACAGTGGAGATTTCAGAATTGCGCAAATAAGGGTGTGGTGCTTGAAAGCGTATTGAAGGACCGCCCTACAAAGCTATATCTCAGATGTACAGCTGGAATCGGATTGGCGCTAATCGGTTATATTCTTTAGCGTGGGATTGAAATATCGATACTTATCAATTCAGCGGAGAAATCTGCTATGCCGGTTTATCGGCTGCCCGTTTCAACTGTTCAAACAGCAACGATCCCACCATCGCCAGGCACTCCATGTCCAGGTATTTTTCAGCACGCCTTTCAAACAGCACCGCGCAGCGGGCGGCAAACTCCTCATCGGCATCATTGAAAAGCACTAAAACCGGCACTTTGGGAAGGGCTGAAAATTGCAGGCTCAAATCATACGGAAAATCTGCGGCCGGAGGGTGGCCGTTCAACGCCCGGGCAGCCGCTTCAAGGCGGGCAAGGTTTCCCGCAAAATGGTCGGCCAGCGGGGCCTCGGTATAATTGACAAATGCTCCGGCAAAGGGCGCCGCATCCTTAAAATCCTTGAAGGTTACCCAGTCATCTTCAAGAGGATCATGATCCGGGCACAGCAGCAGGTATTTAAACAGCACGACACAGACCGAAAAATCAGGTCGCTTGCCGGAGAGGTCACGGATACCCTGTTTGGATATACTGTATGGTTTGCCGAAAATGCGTATGATCAGTTCCTCGCCGGACAATTCAGCCCCCAGCCGCCCGGCTATCCTGGCAAAATCCAACCGGGCAATCCGTGCCAAATAGCTGGCATAGGTTTCTTCAAACACGGAAGATTTATCCATGACAATTTGAATTCCTCACGCAAAGATGTTTTTTATTAGCCACAGACCCACACGAACTTTTTCAACCGCGAGACATACGCAGACTTTCGCAGACTTTTTGATCGCGCGACCCGCGCGATCAAAAGGTACGTCATCCTGCTGGTGCGGGATAAAAACTTACCTATACAGTTACATAGAGCTTATAAGACAAAAATATCGCTCCTTAAATTTTTAATAACTCAATATTGGTACTATAAATCGCGCAGCGATTGACACGTTTTTTGCCGCGCAGGTCGTGCGGCAAAAATGTCTGCGTCCGTCGGCGTGGGTCTGCGGTTAATAAAAAAAGTCTGTGGCTAATTTATCAACGCGAACGCGCGAACCGGAAACGACCCCATCCATTTCAATTTTTCCGATCTGAAAAGAAGTGCCTTCGGCGTAATGCGACTTGGCATCCTCCCGATTCTGATGGTCACCGATCTTGGGACCGGGCAACCCGGTGTAGGTGATCATGCCATCTTCAATCGTATGGCTCAGGTCAATATATCGAGTCATGATTTTGGTATTTTATCACTGAGTTGCGGGCGTCGGTTTTTTTAGATCTTAACCAGCACTTTGGAGTATTGGAGTAATGGAGTGCTGGAGTGTTGGGTCTTTATAGTGGTTGTCAAAAAAACGTTCCGATTGCGGAACGTTTTTTGCTACAACACTTATGCCGCCATCCTTTTTTCGGAACATTATTATGACAAGCGGTATAAATGCAGCTCATCGCTATACATTACTCCATTACACCATATTGAAGGTAGATTAGGTATCATCTCTGAGGCGCCCCTGTATTTGGGAACCCCCTGCAAGCCGCAGTATTGTTTAGACTTCAATCGCTGCGCCGATTGTCTCCAGGTGCTCCCGGAAGCTATAGGCCGGATTTTTGCTGCGCTTTTTCAGGTATTCATCAAATTTAAATTGCTGCGACAGGGTTTTCCCATTTTTGATGTTTTCAGCCTGACGATGCTCAATTTCTGCAATTTTGCCTGCCAATGAAATGATGTCTTCGACATCCTGCAGCAGGGCAAAAACCACCCCGTCATCATCGCCAAAAACCACATCATCGGCCGTTACTTTAAAATCACCGAACCTGGCGGTCGTGAGGGCATCCGACCCACGCGGATAGGCGCGCTTGGGCCCCACCGGAAAGGCACCATAACTGAAGACGGGAAAGCCGATCTGAATAAGCTGCGTCGTGTCACGGTGAAATCCCCAGACCGCAATTCCGCCCAGACCCTTTTCCCGGGCTTCCAGAACCGTTAAATCCCCGATACAGCCCTCATGCTTGCGGGCCGCATTGTCGATGGTCAAAATATCACCTGGGTTGGCATCGGCTATGACTTCCAGAAAGATATCCACACTACCCGAGTGTCTGACCGGCAATACGCGCCCGGCCATTCGCCAACCCGGCACCAGCGGTTTGATTCCAATGGGCGCCACCCGCATAAAAACGCCCAGCCGTATGCAGGCATCGGTAATCAAAGGGGTTGAAAGTGTAGAAAAAGCGTTTTTTAGGCTCTTGTTATCCATGTACTTCCTCCAGTCAGATGATACAAAAATTGTTATGCCTTAGAATATTCTCTTAGACCGTCGTTTGATTGGTTTTATTTGTTGAATTGGTTAAATTGGTTAAAAAATGCAACCCTAAAACAAGCAATCGAACAAATCAAACCAATTTAACCAATTCAACAAAATTTATTTTTAGTCGGAAATTGTTTGCAGAGGTGCCCGACCTCCTGGGCCACCTGATTCAGGATCCGGGCGTTTTCAGCATTGGACATGGCGGTGTCCATCATGCGGGCAACCTGTCGCACCTCGGGTTCCTGCATGCCTCTGGAGGTGATTGCCGGGCTGCCGATGCGGATGCCGCTGCTGACCTCCGGTTTTTCCGGATCGGCCGGAATCACGTTGCGGTTGACGATGATTCCCACCGATTCCAGAACTTTTTCAGCACGCGCCCCCGTCAGCCCCCTGGATCGCAGATCCATCAGCACCAGGTGATTGTCGGTCCCACCGGAAACAATTCGATACCCCAGACGTTCAAATTCAGCGGCAAAGCAGGCCGCATTTTTTAATGTTTTCTTTTGCAGTTCAACAAAATCGTCTGCTTTTGCCAGATGGAAGCACACTGCTTTAGCCGCAATTAAATTGAGCGAAGGGGTTCCCTGTCCGCCGGGAAATATGGCCCTGTTAAGGCGCTCGGCGTATTTTTGCTTACACAAAATAACACCGCCCCGGCCGGCGCGCAGCGTTTTGTAGGTCGTAAAGGTCACAAAATCGGCACGGGGAACCGGACTGGGAATAACTTTGGCAGCCACCAGACCCGCAATGTGGGCCATGTCAACCAGCAGGACAGCTGAGACGGATTGCGCAATTTCAGCAACCCTTTCATAATCGATCAACCGGGGGTAGGAGCTGGCACCGGCAACGATCATGCGGGGTCCGAAATCTCTCGCAAGGTTTTCAAGTTCATCATAGTCGATTCGTTCGGTCTTAAGGTTGAGCCCGTAATGCTGAAATTCAAAACAGCGACTGGTCATCGAGGCCGCATCACCATGGGACAGGTGTCCCCCATGCGATAACTTCATTGACAGAATGCGATCCCCTACGTCCAGCACCGCAAAATAGACTGCCAGATTGGCAGATACCCCGCTGTGTGGCTGAACATTGGCATGGTCAGCTCCATACAGTTCCTTGGCTCTTGAAACCGCAAGGCTTTCCAGTTCGTCTGCATGCCGGCAGCCGGCATGAAACCGATTGCCCGGGAAACCCTCCGCCGCCTTGAGGCTGAAGATCGAGCCCTGGGCCTCCAGCACAGACCGGGGCGCATGATTTTCAGCTGCAATCAAATCCAGCGTGTTTTCAACCCTGGATTCTTCATCCCGGATGATCCGGGCCACCCCCGGATCGTCTTCTATTAAATAGCGCATAATTACCATCTCGGAATTTCTCTAATTTTATCAAAAGAATGTTGGTATCTTTTTCCTGTGCTTGAAAGGTCTTGCAATCCGGAAACCCGCAGGCCGCACAATCGAGGCCCAGTACACTGGCTTTTTTCAGACCAATTAACAACACCGCATCTGATCCAGCAACATTATTAGAGTCACGATCAAAGCCTTTTTTCTTTGTTTGTTGTCCATACAACATGCAATTTTTTTTGAGGGATATTATGAA
The DNA here is from genome assembly GCA_050122795.1 of Desulfobacterales bacterium. Lineage (GTDB taxonomy): Bacteria > Desulfobacterota > Desulfobacteria > Desulfobacterales > JAHEIW01 > JAHEIW01. Next base: position 1,341 of record JASFIG010000259.1, on the reverse strand, counting down.
TAAACCGATAGAGGTGTCAATCGAGAATAGCGTGCTGAGGAGGGTCCATTTAACTCTGGACCCCCTTCTTCTCGGATCCAAACGGCTTAAAGATGATAATGAGTTGCGGCAGCAGGGTCAAAGCGGCCAGCAGGGCTATCGACATGGCCAGCGCCGTCAGCAAGCCGAAATAAATGCTGGGAATAAAATTGGAAAGGGTCAGGATCAAAAAACCGCTGATAATTGTCAGGGAAGTATAGTATAAGGCACGACCAATACTGCCGTGGCACCGGTGAACTGTGCTGATATAACCCATTTTAGCCTGGAACTCGTGTCTGAAGCGGTAAATGTAATGAATCGTGTTATCGACTGCGATTCCGATGCTGATGGCGGCAATGGTTATGGTCATCATATCGAGGGGAATGTTGAGCCACCCCATCACTCCGAGCACCACTGAAATCGCGAGCAGATTCGGTACAATTGCGATCAATGCCAATTTCAACGACCGAAATAGAATTTGAAACATGCCCAGCAGCACCAGCACGACCATTCCAAGTGTAAGAATCTGGGACTCAAACAAACTCTGCAGCATATTGTTGTAAAGAACCAGCAAGCCGGTTAAATGGAGCTTGTCTTCTTTTATCCCCAATTCATTGACCAAATCATGCCGAATCTTTTTTAATAAGGCATCGCGTCTCAAGGATTTTTCGGAATCCTTGACACGGATGGAGTACCGCAGCTGGTTGTCTTTGGGGGAAACATACGGTTTTATAATGATACGCTTGAACCTCTCAGGCAGTTTGCTATACACTAAAGCCAGTTGGAAATTATCTAACGGCTGACCTTTATTTAACTTTGTCGCAATCTTCAGCATCGTTGCCAGCGACAGCACCTTGCCGGTTTCGGGCAAACTATCCAGATAATCATGGATCTTCATCGCCAGCGCCATGCGGTCAGCGGTAAACCAATATTTTTCATCATTGGCTTCTTCAAATTCATCAAACTCAACAAATTCTTCGTCTTCCTGCCCTTTGGTTTTCGCCGCCGCCTTGGCAGTCTTTGTCTGCGGCACCTCAAGCTCTACAATCACATCCAGGGGGGTGGTGCCACCCAGCCTTTCGTCAATAACCTTCAGGCCCTGATAAATTTCGGTGTCCTTTTTAAAATAATTTATGAAGCTGTTTTCAACAACGAGTCTGGTAATCCCAAAGGCATTCATAATGAGAATGAGGCAACTGATGCAGAGTATCAGGGTGCCGCGTGCTTCCGTAAAGCTGGCCAGAGCAGATGTAAAGGAGAAACGCTTTTGGTTTATGGCTTGCGGCGCTTCTTTGTTTAGCAACATCAGTCCGGCCGGAAAGA
>JASFIG010000258.1:0-7011 GCA_050122795.1 Desulfobacterales bacterium | reverse complement strand
CTTCTCACTTCGCGGCTCTGTTAAATCCGGATGGCGCTCATCATATAGAAACCGGTCCGGCGAAAGCCTGTGGATCTTTTGAAAGCGGTCTGTTTGCGGAAACCCCACCCCGACAATGGCCTCGTGGACGCCATCAGCGATTTGTTTCTGATTTTCGGCAGACCAGGCCTTGGATAAGTTTATCGTTACCAGTGGCATCAGACACCTCCTGTCATATTTGCATTGCTTTCGGCTAAGGAAAGACTCCTTGGGCATTAAATTCAACCAGACGATTGTTGTGATCAAAACCGAGTATCACATGTTCCTCTCCTTCAGGTGGATCGGGAGGACAGATGGGCACTTTATACGTATTGTTACCGTTTTGCCCACGATACGGATTTTTTAGCTTAACCCCAAGCAATTTTTCGACTAAGGATCAAAGGCAATTGCATCCAATTGTTAATCTCATCGGCAGCCGTTTGCGCGACGATCATATGACGGAGCGACTATTTGATATAGTAACCCGAGACGCGCCAGATACCATCGTCATCCAGCATTGGAGTAACGGTTTCGACGGCAGATTTTTTATTTTCAAAGGACGTTTTGAACTGGATAACCACATACTCGCCATCTGGTGCACCCGGCAAAGATTGAGCGTATGTTTTTGACCCGATTTTTCTGGAAACCAGCTTGCCCAATGGTTTTCTGACAGTCGTTAACGTTTGCTGCCAGTATTCTTTGGTGATGGCACCCTTGAAATATGACGCCGCCGTTTCCCAGCTGTCATCATATTTACCGTTATCAATGAGCGTTAACCATGCTGTTGCAGCCGCCACCGCTGCTGTTTCTTTGTCCACATCTGCCGTTACGCGGCATGCAAAACAAAGCACCACGATTGTCACACCCCATACCACCAATATCTTTGTATACTTCATTCTATTACCTCCTATTTTAGGTCTAATCGTCCTGTAAACTTTTCTGCATCGATAACAATGTCGTCCCGTCCAATCTGATCGAACTGTATTTTGTGAGCGCATTTTCGCGCCTTTTAAATGATGCTTCACGACCTGTCCCGCGACCTTCGGGATCGACTTGTCGCGGCGACCTGTGGGGTCGCAGCCCGAAGGGCGGAGCCCCAAGCCTATCGGCGAGGGCAGGCCTGTCACGGCATAATCAAGCTTCGCTTGACGGCGCCGGATCAGCTCCACTGATTTGTTAGGTTCAAATTTTCTCTTGACACTGACCGCAACAAGCTGTACATTATCCTGTACAATACCTGGAGGTGTCAAATGAAAGCCATTACATATACAGCCGCACGTCAAAATCTTGCAAAAACGATGGAAAAAGTGTGCAAAGACCATGCGCCTATAATCGTTACACGTAAATCAACCGATTCGGTTGTCATCATCTCACTTGAGGACTATGAAGCCCTGGAGGAAACTGCCTATCTATTGCGTTCTCCAAAAAACACAAGGCGTCTCATAGAATCCATCGCTCAGCTCGAAGAGGGCCGGGGATCAGAAAGAGAGCTTTCAGATTGAAGCTCATATTTTCAGATCATGCCTGGGATGATTACCTGTACTGGCAAAAGGCCGATAAGAAAATCCTCCGGAGAATTAACACGCTGATTAAAGAAATTAAACGCAACCCCTTCGAAGGAATCGGCAAACCCGAGCCGCTGAAACATGCGCTGTCAGGATACTGGTCCCGCCGAATAAATGATGAGCACAGAATCGTTTACAAAGTTTCCGCCGATGCCATTCTAATTGCTCAGCTTCGGTACCATTATTAATTGTGCCCAACCTTCTTCGATACCCAACGTGGAAGTGAGCTGCGTGCCTGATGCGCTTCAACCTTGCACGGCCTTTTCAGGTAGCCTCGGAGTAGCTCACGGCCTGCCGCGGCGAAGCTCGTAGAGCGAAGACGGGTCAGCTTCAGCCGGTTGTTATACACTCTCAACCAAAATCAATTTTACCTTATCAGTAAGGACTTTAGCCATATGTTTGTGATCTGCGCCAGCTGGTATAAATATACCGTCCCCGGCATCGAAAATAACTTTGGTGCCATCGAAGTTTATTTCCATTTGTCCTTCTAAAACATAACCAATGTGCCCTTTCATGCACCAATCCGGCTCAATGAATTCCTTTGTGAATTCTACGAGGCGAAGCTGCCTACCATATTGTTTATAGGCTTTGAAACGAGCACCGTGCAGAGGCTTAACCCATGAGATAGGTGTGAAATCAATTTTGTATTCCATGATTCCGCCTCCTTACAGATGTATAACATGTATTATGTTTAATCGTTAATATGGTATATATGTAATTCTATGTTAATTTATATCATAGAATAATGCTGACATTCATCCCAACTTTTGCAAATAAAAGGAATTATTCGATACTTTCATTATCTACCTCTTAAATTATCTTCGATATGGCGGTTAATGTCAAAAATTTCTGGAGGTCGGTTTGAAAGGTCGTGATTGCCAGTGGAGTGCCTGAGAAAAATGCGGAATGGTTTGTTCGCTGGGCCCAAAAATTTTCAGATTATAGAAAGGACAAGCCGCTTAAAAAACGATCGGCAGATGATATTCGGCAGTTTTTACTGGAATTCAGCATGCAGCATGGGATTCAGCCCTGGCAGGTCCAGCAGGCGGAGGATGCTCTGATATTTTTGTATGACACTTACCTGAAAGCAGGGCTTAAGCTTAAAAGTCTGAGCCCGCTGGGACCGGCACCCGCTCCTTCATCCTTTCATTCCCGGAAGCGAGGGCATTTCCGGGACCGCATGCTGCCCAAATCAGAGCTCGATGCCCGCTATAAAAAGCTATTCGAGCGTTTTAAATCCGCCATGCGGCTGCGCCACTATTCCATCCGCACCGAAAGAGCCTACGAGCAGTGGATCCGGCGTTTTCTGTCCTTCCATAAAAATAAAGCCGTTGAAAAAATCGGGGCCGGGGAGATCGAATCTTACCTGAATTATCTGGCACAAGACAGACAGATCGCAGCCGGCACCCAGAACCAGGCCCTGAATGCCATTGTCTTTTTCTTCCGCGAGGTGATCAAACGTGACCCCGGAGATTTTAGCGATTTCGTTCGTGCCAAGAAGCCGATGCACGTACCGGAGGTGCTAACAACAGCCCAGGTAAAACGCCTGCTCGATTCACTTGATGGGGTTAATTTTCTAATGGCCGGGCTGCTGTACGGCGCCGGTTTGCGGTTAATGGAGTGTGTTCGCCTGCGCGTAAAGGATATCGATTTTGAAACCGGGCGGTTGACTGTGCGGGACGGAAAGGGGCAAAAGGATCGCATCACAATGCTGCCGGAACGGTTTGCGCCTTTGCTCGAGGCGCATCTGGAAAAAGTCAGGGCGATCTATAAGGACGATCTGAAAAAGGGCGTGGCCGGCGTTTATATCTGGCCGGCGCTGGGGCGCAAATATACCAACGCCGCCAGGGAATGGATCTGGCAATATGCATTCCCCTCAAACCGGCTGTCGGTTGATCCCCGCAGCAATACCGTGCGGCGCCACCATGTGCACTCCAGCTCTTTGCAAAAAGCGGTCAAAAAGGCGGCTCTCAAGGCCGGTTTCAACAAGAAAGTGACCTGCCACACGCTACGGCACTCGTTTGCCACCCACCTGCTGGAAAACGGCTACGACATCCGCACGGTTCAGGAGCTGATGGGCCATTCGAATGTCGCCACCACCATGATCTATACCCATGTGCTCAACAAACCCGGATTGGCGGTTCGCAGCCCTGCGGATTTTTAGTTGATTCACCTTCATGCCGTTGCCGGACAGCATGAAAAATTATCTTTCTCGAACTTCACGAACAACATCGACTATTTCTGAAGACGTTAGGCCTAAATCGATACCGTCAACATCCAAAGGTGATTCTTTTTTGGCAACAGGTTGTATTGCAAACAAAGAACCATCCTTTCTCTTTATCAAAACTTTGCCCTCCACCTTTGCTTTTTCAAGTATCGAGGCAAAATTTTGCCTTGCTTCTGAAAATGTGTAAATTGTCATATATCTACCTCCACAGTTTCAGCACCTGCTTTACGAGCTGCATCGAGTAAACCATTGTCCAGAGAAACGATAGGACTGTTGTGCTTCAATGCACAGACAATAACATAGGCGTCATACGCATATATGTTAAACCGATATGCCAAATCCAACGCGGTCGACAAGCTTACATCATGAAATCTGATCGGAATCCGGTTATATTCAGCCAATGCCGCAGTTGCCTGATCTAAAGAAATTCGGTTATGCTTAAACATCGCCGAAAATGCATTTCCAATTTCCCAGTGAATTGAAGACGGCGCAATTAGATCCGAACCTCTTGATATCTCGATTAGCTGACTTTTATGATCTTCATTTGTGATAACTGCAATAATTACAGAGGTATCAGCGATCAAATTCATACGCATCTCCATATGTACAATTGTACAATCAATGGTAATACAATAACTGGTAGAATGCAACAGGTAATATAAAGTGACCGCTTTCGGCGGCAGGTAGGCAGTGCTACAGGCGGAAAAGGACTTGATAACTTACGGTGGAAAACGACTATCCTTCATCACGATTGCAGCGGGATGGTCGGGTATGCAACGGACGACTTACGGAAAAACATAATGCAGTGTTGTCGTCATTCGCACCCGGATTAGGTTCGCTAGGATATAAAAACGCACCGGTCTATCACTTAACTTCCACCGACTCCCCATACTTGGGCACCACAACTGAAAAGCCTTCCTTTTTCAGAAAATCGGCAAATGACAGGATCTGATCTTCTTCCCCGTGCACCAGAGCGATCTTTTTGACCTTTAGATTGGAGTTTTTCAGAAAGCGCAGCATTTCATTTCGGTCGGCATGGGCGCTGAAGCCGCCAAGCTTGACGACGTGTGCATTCAGCGGATACTCTTTGTTGAAAAAGCGCACGACCGGTGCAGCTCCTTTGCGGCCGGATTCGGCATATTTCAAACCCAGATCGAGGATTCGCCGGCCCAGGGTATTCTGAGCCTGGTAGCCGACCATCAGAACCGTATTGTTCGGGTTGTGAATTTTGTAGCGAAGGTGATGCAGGATTCTCCCGGCCTCACACATGCCGGAGGCCGAAAGCACAATGTGGGGTTTTGTTTCCCGGTTGAGTGCGATGGACTCTTCAACCGATCCGACAAAATGGATTTTGTCCATTGAAAACGGGTTTTTGCCTTTCTTCAGGAAGGCATCGTGGGTTTCCTGGTCATACACTTCGGGGTGCTCGCCGAACACCCGGGTGAGATTGGTTGCCAGCGGGCTGTCCACGTAAATCGGCAAACGCGGCACCGCTTTATCGTCATATAATTCGTGCAGGGTGTACAGCAGCTCCTGGGTGCGGCCGTAAGCGAATGCGGGTATGATAACCGACCCGCCGCGTTTGTGGGTTTCGGACAGCACCTTCTGCAGCTGAGGTTTCAGGTCCTGGACGGGCTCATGCAGCCGATCACCGTAAGTGCTTTCCATAATCAAAAGGTCGATCTGACAATCTTCTTCATTAAAATTCAGGGTCGGATCCTTGATAATCGGCTTATCGAAGCGACCGATGTCGCCGGTGTAGCACACTCGAAAATCCCGGCCGTTTTGCCGGGCGTGGATCAGGGTAAAGGCCGATCCGAGGATATGGCCGGCATCGTAAAACGTACAGGTCATATCCTTGCCGATGGAAACCGGATGCCGGTAAGGATATCCGTCAAACAACTCCAGGGCCTGGTCGGCATCGACGATCCGGTACAGGGGCTCGATTTTTTCCAGGTGGTGGGCGTCGATCAGCTCACCGATCATTTCGGTGTTCAGATCGTGGCGGTTTTTCTTTAGAATTTTCGATAATTCCCGTTTTTTGCGGTTGCTGATTTTCGTGCCGCCCTTGGAGCTGTGCCGCTTGCTCAGCGCATTGCGGACGGTTTTATAATTCAGGTAGTTGGCATCCGATTCCTGAATATGGGCGGAATCCCGCAGCAAATATTCGCTGGCCGCGGCGGACGCCCGGGTACAAATGATGCGGCCTGCAAAGTTGTTTTTCGTCAGCAGCGGGAGTCTGCCGGAGTGGTCGATGTGCGCATGCGACAGCACGATATTGGTGAGCATGTTTGGGTCGAAGGGGATGACCTTGTTTTTTTCAACGGTCTCCTTGCGGCGTCCCTGGAACAGTCCGGCGTCCAGGATGATGCGGTCGTGATCGGTGGTCAAAAGGTGCATTGAGCCGGTCACTTCCCGTACAGCGCCATAGAAAGTCACATACATCGGAAGCTCCTCTATTTCTTCGGGTTCAAAGGTTCAAGGTTCAGGGTTCCAAAGTTGCTGGCCATCCATCTAAAGTTTCATGTGTCAAATTTCAGGTTTCATGCTGCGACAATATGATGACCAGAAGCGGATAGAGCATCGATGGCTTCTGCCAGCTGTTTTTCTTTGACCAGAAAATAGTCTGTGTCATAGGTGGATATGACAAATACAGAAATCCCGGCTTCTGCCAGCGGCCGGGTTATGGAGAACATAATGCCGATTTCAGAAAAGTCTAATACACCTTGAACCCGAATACAGCGCCATCCGTTTTCGCAGACGGTGCCCGGGACAACGGAGTCCTCGCGGCAAACAACGGTCAGCTCTTCTTTCGTGCGCGTCACCGAATAAAACTCGGAACCATCCAACCCCTCCGGCAGCAAAGCCGAAGGTTCAAAGCGGCAAACAGCCATCCGCTCGGGCAGTATATTCAGTGAAAGTTTTTTTAAATCCATAGCCGGATAAACGTTGTTCTGAGTGCTTATTCTTCGATTGTTTCTACCACGAAACCACCCCTGTTAAACTTTAAATGTTCGACTGGGCAGACGAAATTTAAAAAGCACGAAATGTTTGCTTATATTTCCTGTCTTCGTGGTTCCATTTTAAGTGTTGGGTGCGGTTTGCGAGTCGATTTTCTTACCAACAAAATAGGCGTGCACAATTGCCGCCAGCCAGCAGCCAACAATACCCATCAAACAAAGATTTTCAATTCCCCAGCCG
>JASFIG010000257.1:0-7018 GCA_050122795.1 Desulfobacterales bacterium | reverse complement strand
ATTCCGCCACCTTGCGCAAAGCTCAACAGACACCGGATGATTATCGCGACCTGCTGGTGCGGGTGGCCGGTTACAGCGATTATTTTGTGGATCTGGATGTGGATCACCAGGAGGAGATTATCGCCAGAACCCAGCACGACACCATCTAAAAAGCCCGTATATTGCCCGATAGCTGTGTTGCCCCGCATTTGCGGGATTTCACATCTTTTGTGAGTAAAATCAATGAGTTCAACAAACCAATTCAAAATGCTCGAATATCGCGGCAGGATGCCGCTCCCACAAACTATATCAGGAAAGCTGCATGCGAAATTACGTTGGCTATTTACACAAGTGGAGTGGCTTTTAGCCACGAATTGTACGCTCCGCTCTTGCTCCTGTGCGCGCCTTGTCCTCGACTAAATTACGGGCTTTTCATTTTTTTCAGTTTTATTTTGCTGATAGGCCTGGCCGAGGCGCTGCAAGGCGGTCAGGTTGGCGAAAATGGCGACCAGCCATATGGCAAGCTCAAAAGCAACCGGATGGATCAAGGCTCCCGAGCCCAGAAAAATAATACGTTCCGGCCGTTGCATCAACCCTGCCTGTGCTTCAAATCCAAGGCTTTCGGCCCGCGCCCGTGAATAACTAACCATTACCGAACCACACAGAGCCGCGAAAACCACTATGGCCGTCAAAGGTTCATTGTGTAAGAAAAAGTAGGCCAGGATCCCCAGATACATCACAAATTCAGAATAGCGGTCAATCGTCGAATCAAAAAGTGCACCGAAACGGCTGGCTTTGTTCATGGCACGCGCCAGGTTGCCGTCGATGCAGTCACAAAGACCGCCTGCCAGAATGAGGAGACCGCCGATCCGCAGATGGCTCTCAAACAAAGCCGCCGCTGCTGCCAGCGTTAAGACCAAACCGGCGAGGGTAAAAGCGTTGGGATGAATCCCCCAGCGGGTCAGCGTCTTGATCAAGGGGGTCAACAGATCTAGAAATCTGTTTTGCAAATTCTGCGGAAGCAAGCGTGGTTGAAATGGCGCCATTTTACGGTTTACCTGAATCGAATCTGATGGTTTGGTTTTCGGCATGCTGATCTCAGTGTTGCCATACAACCGACTCTTAACATAATTGGATTCGCGAAGAAAGTTTCATCTTTGGAACCGCCCTGGTCTGAATTGTAAACGATCCCTATACGCCTATATATGCAGCTCGTCTGCTTTAATGTAGTTGCCCTCTATTTGCCGGGCAGCCAGCTGTGCCGCGTATCGACTGGCCTGCGGAATCGAATGCTGTTTGAGAAAACGCGCAACGACATAAGCTGCCAGGAATATGTCACCGGCTCCGGTTGGGTCGCCCTTGAATTTTACTGTCGCTGCATCATAGGGAATCGCCGCTGCGGTGGTATCCTGAACAAATCCGCCGCTGGCGCCTGCTGTGACGATGAATTCGCGGATATCAAATTTGCGCATCAATGTCACCAGATCAGATTGAAAAAATGCGAGCATCGTTGCGTATTCATGCCGATTGGCTTTAACGATCTGGGAAACGCGGAGGGCATCGCTTAATTGTGGCGAAACAGCCGCATACACCTTGCCATTTCTGACCTTTCTGACCAGGCCTTGGATATCCAGGATGATGGCCAGATCCAGGGCCCTTAAGGATTGTATGGCCCGAACATCGATATCATCAGGATGCAACGGTCCCAGATGCAGGAAATCGACTTCATTGATCTGGTCCCAAATTTGCCGGCGGCTGATCGAAGCGGCACAAGCCGGATTTTTCTGCTCACGATTTTTGGCGTGAATGTCGTTTATGAAATGGGTTGTTTGAGATGTGCGGCCGGAATAAACAAAAATTCTTTGGTTTTCCAGGCGCTCAATAAGTCGCGTATCGCGGGCGGCAATGTTGGTGATTGCGATGGTGTTCATACCATGCCGGCTGTAAGTTGCGCCTGAATAAAGCGTAACGCCGCCGATTTTAAACTGGCTGCCATTGCGGTAAATGATCTTATCGATGGTTGTCGAACCAATAACAGCGATGCTTTTTGCTATCATAGTGCGCCCTTATTGGGTGTCCAGACCTTGGCCGTGTCGCCTGGCCATGCTTTCACCCGCCTGCCTGTCCTGAGCGGCTCGCGATGGCGGGTGTGGTGACAGGCGTGGTGGCGGGCGTGAAGGCCGCCGGGAGCACCTGACCCCATAGAAGGAGTCCAAGATGATCGATGCCTTGATTTTTGGATTTTGGGCTTTGCTCCGCGATCGGAGTGCTGGCACATTTAAAGGCTTATGACCATTCAGGTGCTGTCGGTTGGCCTGGCGATTACCGATCCAGCTGACCGTCGAGTATTCGACGTAGTCGAAGGTGCTCGGCTCTGGCTTTCTGCAATTGACGTTCGATGTCTGCGCGTTTGTCCAGCGGGGCTGACGCCAGTTTTTTTTCCAGCGCATCGACCGCTTGCTGAAGGCGATAAAGATCTTTTGCGATTCCCTTGATGGACATCGGAAACCTACCTGAATTCAATTTTCGGCGACCCGACTCACGATTCACTATAGGTGATCGTTACGACCTTTTCAAACAAAAAGCATATCGATCGCTTCTGTGACAACTGCTGCGGTTGGCCTGGGTACAAAATGCTTTTAATGCAACATCGAATTTGTTAAATTGAAAAGCCACAAAATGAATTGCCCGAATTTTTTACGCAGCTCCCAAAGGTATACACGTCGGCGTCTTTGTGATGAGAGGCATTTCAGGAAAAATGAAACCCGAGCTCCACGACAGACTCAATCAAGCCCTTGTTATTGGCCAGCGGACTATCCATAAGCGACTGGTGATGGCACCCATGGCATTTTTAGGTAATGTTGCTTTTCGGGAGCTGGTGGAACAATTCGGTGGTTATGGCCTGTTGTTCAGCGAGATGTGCAGCGCCAAGCGGATACCGCAGGAAAACCGGCATCGCTCGACTTATTTCAGGTGGCGGGACGCCGAGCTTTCGCGATTGGTCTGCCAGATTTTCGGTGCTGAACCGGCAAGCATGGCGTCTGCCGCCCGGCGTATTGAAGCCGAAGGGTTTTTTGGTGTTGATATCAATTTCGGGTGCTCTGACGTCGGCATCTGCCGGCAAAATTGCGGGGCGGCAATTTTGAATACCCCGGAGCGGGCTGTTCAAATTGTGTCCGAAGTTCGCAAAGCCGTTACCATCCCGCTGTTTGTGAAGTACCGTATCGGCTGGCAAGGTCAACCCGATTGGGCAGTTGAAATGGCCCGGCGTTTCGAAGACGCCGGCGCAGATGCGCTAACGTTCCATCCAAGGGTGGCTCCAGATCGTCGCTCACGGCCGCCTAAATGGGAATATATCGGCAGGGTCAAGCAGGCCGTGAACATTCCGGTGTTTGGCAATGGTAACGTCTTTGATCAAGCGGATTGTTTGAAAATGCTATCGATTACCGGGTGTGACGGTGTTGCCATCGGCCGGATGGCAATTGCCAGACCCTGGTTGTTTGCAGAGTGGACTGCTGATTATCAGGTCGGAGACGATATCTACTTAGATTGTGCCCTGCGGCTGGCCGGACTTTTGGAAGCGCATTTTGATGCGCCTCAGGCTTTGCGGCGTTTTAAAAGATTTGGCACCTATTATTCCGCCAGCTTTAAATTCGGCCACACGTTGTGCAGTGCCATCCAGCGGGCTGAAAACATGATGGAGGCCAAAATTTCACTGCGGCAATTTTTTGAGCAGCGACCCGAAACCCTCGCCAGACCGAATTTGAATTTCTTCAGCTAATGTTCCTTAACCGTGATTTTTTGTCCCTTCTTGCGGCGGTAATCGAACATTTCGCGCACATTTCCCGGAAATTTTTTAATAAAATTCTCCAGCATTTGATAGGCTTCATCGTCGGTAAACTGACGTGGCGGATGCTTGCAGAAATAGGCGGATGGCGCTTCCAGCACGCCGCCTTCACCGCGCTCAAGGGCCAGTTTTGCGCAGCGCAGTGAATCGATGGCCACGCCCGCCGAGTTGGGCGAATCCTCAACCGAAAGCCTGAGTTCCAAATTCATGGAGACATCACCGAATAGTTTTCCCTCCATGCGAATAAAACAAACCTTGTTATCCTTTTGCCAGGGCACGTAATCACTGGGGCCAATGTGGATGTTTTCGTTTTTCAGTCGCCGGGCCGTAACCGACTGAACGGCTTCGGTTTTGGATTTCTTCTTTGATTTAAGCCGGTGGCGATTGAGCATATTCAAAAAATCGGTATTTCCGCCTGTGTTTAACTGATAGGTTCGCTCCATCTTCACACCGCGTTTTTTAAACAGATCGGTTAAAACACGGTGGGTAATCGTCGCTCCCAGCTGGGACTTGATATCGTCTCCGATCAACGGCACGTTTTTTTCCGCAAACCGTTTGGCCCACTGCGGATCGCTTGCAATAAAAACCGGGATGTTGTTAACCAGTGCCACGCCTGCCTGAAGAGCGCATTCTGCGTAAAAGCAGGCCGCTTTTTCTGAGCCCACCGGCATGTAGTTCAGAAGAATTTCAGCCCCGGAATCTTTTAAAATGGCAACGACATCCTCCACAGATGGTTCCGGTCTATCCGCCGGTAAAAAAGTATAGCGGTCTTCGTATTCTTTCATATGGTCGGCGATACCGTCCAAGATCCGACCCATCTGGACGGTGACCCCGGAGGCGGGCAGGTGGTCGCAAAACACTTGGGTGCAGTTGGGATCAGAAAATATCGCAGCGTTGACATCCTGGCCGACTTTGCGCTTGTCGATATCAAAAGCCGCCACAACTTCAATGTCAGCGGGCGTGTATCCTCCGATTTCCCAGTGCATCAGGCCAATGGCGTCATCCGGGCCCTTATCCCGGTAATAGTAAATGCCCTGCACCAGGGAACTGGCACAATTTCCCAGCCCGGCTATCGCAATTTTGATCTTACGCATATCTGTTACCCCTCCTTTCGATCGTAACACCATTTTTGATCCGTGCAATCCTTCATCATCGGGTATAACGTGAATTACGGCAACAGATGTTTTTTTTGGGTTGTTGATTTAATGGAATAATATGTGGCTGATGAGTGCATGCGTTAACGCTTCTGAGATGCGGCTGGCGCCCTCCTCAATACATCTCAACTGTAATAGCGCTCATCTTGAGGCTCGGTGCTGTTGGGTTAGCCACAATCTGCTAGCAACTATGATAAGCATTAAGTCACTAATTTCAATAAAGGATTTTCTCAGTCATGAATCGCATACATCCTGTTTGTCTGTCAAGGGGTCGGCACCTTTTAATGTCTTCTTTGTCTCACAGGTGCGGCCAGGCTTAAATATTTATTTTTTTCTGTAAACATTAGCTTTTTGGCGACCATCATCTTTAAAAATTTAACAATGGCGTCATCTGATATATGTGGAAATGCCGTACAAATAGCCTTTACTGGACGGTGCTTTTGACAAAACAGATAAATTTGTCGGGATGCGCCTGTCAGGCGGTGGACGGCAGGTTCGTCCCGATATCGCCGCTGGTGAATAATGCTAAAATCCCTTCCGTCCCGCAGACTCAAGATGGGGCCATATCCCTGATCTGTGTGAATTTCGGTGTATTGTTGTTGCCAATCGGAAATCTTTTTTTGGACCGGCTTCCAGATTTTTTTCTGGTAGGTCAGATCGCCCCGATAGGCTTGGATCAAAAAAGGCACTGATCGAAAGATGTTACCGGGGAAGAGATAGGACCAGTTGGGGTGATTGAATACGGCCTTGATGCCGTATGCTTTCGGGCTCTGCCAAACCGGGCTTTCCAAACCGAGCCAAAACCGAACGGCCTTAAGCGGGTAGAACGGCCGGGCAAATTCGAGGACCCGTAACGTTTCAGCGACATCGTCTTCATTGCTTCCCGGAAACTGAAGGATTAAGTTTGAAATGTTGCGAATCCCCAGCGCCTCGCAATTTTTCATGATTTCTAAATTCTGGATGGCGGTGGTGCCTTTGTGCAATTTTTTAAGGAGATGGCTGCTAAGTGCTTCGATGCCGATTTGAACTTCGCGCATTCCGCAGTCTCGCATGGCCGTCAAGTCTTTTACAGAAGTGGTTGCTCTGACCTCGCCGAAAAGCCGCAAATCTTTGTTCAGTTTGGCTACTTCCTGAAATATGGTATGCGCCTCTTTGGGTGGCAATACATTATCCATCAGGGCCACTGAAAGTGTTTGATGCCTGCCGGTCAAATAGTCGATTTCGGCTGCGATCTGGCTGGCGGTTTTACTGCGGTACCCCTCCCACTGAAGATTGAGATTGCAAAAAGCGCAACCGGTCACCTGATCAGATCCAATGGACCGTTTCCACCAACACCCCCTGGATGATTCCACGGGCAGGGTCGGAAAAAAGCGTTTGTGGGGTTTAAATGTTTTCAGCAGACTAAAATAGTCATCATAGACCGGCGGCGGTAGATCATCCAGACGCTTCAGTTGCCTGAAGGCGGCTGCGGCCGGCTGCATAGCCGCCGGTTGCCGGGTAAAGACGCCATCTACGATTATACTGCCCGCCGGAGGCGACGATCGCCTGAGATGTTGAATGATGTGGTATAGAGGCAATTCGCCTTCTCCATTGACCACCATATCGATATCGGCGTAGTTTTCTAAAAAAGCCGGAGCGGCAATTGCTGGCGTTAAGGCCCCGCCCACGACAATTGCTACCTCCGGACATTTTTTTTTGACGCGCTTGATTACATAAAGCGCGGATGTCAGCTGACAGAGCGAAATGCTAAACCCGATCAGCCCGTAGGCTTGCCAGTTATGGCTGTCAACAAACCTGTCGGTTATTTTTTTAATCTTGCGGGTGAATGCCTTAAATTCAATTTTCTGCAGTCTGGCCTTACCGGCTGATTCTTTGCGAAAAAGCCTTTCAGCATGTTGTCGGTTTCTGGGATACAGCAGCGCGGCATAGATGCTTTCCGCCAGCCAGGTTCGTTCCGAGATCTCATGGTAGGTACGATAACCGATCGCTTCGGCAAGTTGCAGATAAAGATGAAAGATGTCAATTTTCAGATCGGACA
>JASFIG010000256.1:0-7029 GCA_050122795.1 Desulfobacterales bacterium | reverse complement strand
CCACCTGGGGCGACTGTTGGATACCCACCAAGCCCGTCCGGCCCAAATATCGCTGGCAAAAATGAACAACGTGCAAGAAGCCATTAAGATTGCCCGCATTGCGCGTGATATTCTCGGTGCGCGTGGCATACTGGCCGACCACCAGATCATCAGGCATTTATGTGACCTGGAGGCGATTAGTGCCCTGGAAGGAACAGATAGTATGCATACGCTGGTTATCGGACAGGAGATTACGGGAATATCAGCGTTTAAATAGGCCGAGGTTGCAGGTTACGGGTTGCGCGGTGCTGATTTCAGGAGATTTGAGTTCTCGAGTACGAGTACGAGGACGACGACGACGAAGATTATAGATGCTCTTATCGTACTCGTTCTCGTCCTCGTCCTCGGTTGTTTTCGAATGGTGCATTATTATGGCAAGGGAGAGTGTCTCCGCGGCGATACAAGAACCAGCGGCAATCAGCCAGAAACCAACAGCCAGAAGCCAGCGGCTGTGTACGGAAACTCCAAAAATTGGGGAAACCAAATAATGATCATCGGAGGAAATAGAGAGGAATGTATCTAGCCCGTAAAATCATCGACGGTGTGCCCCATTATTACATCCGCGAATCATACTGGGACGGTAATCATTACCTGAGTCGCGATCTTTTTGATCTGGGAATCCGCCCAGGCCAACACATTATCTATCCAGGGGGAAACGCTTTTTATGTTGATCCGGATATAGAGGATCATTTAGAGGCATGCGGCGTAAACCTGCAGGCGAATGACCTGGAGGATATTTTCTGGCCGTTTATAAAACCGCGCATCCAACACGCAGTGGAACACTTTCGCAATAGAGGCAAGCGGTCGCCACAAACGCTAGCACCTCACGCTTCTCGCAAAATCGACCTGCCGGTGCATAATTTCGATAAACGCCGGCTGCATTATTTAAAATTTGGCCGCATGGAGCAGGGATATCTATGGCTAATGCCTGATAAGGTGTTCGATATTCTGCGTCATAAATCCAGAGATGAGCTTGAACAGAAATTCATGGAAATGGAACAGCAGTTAAATCCCCGAGAATATAAGGCCTATGCCTATGTTATATTTGATATCAATCGGTTCTTCAGCCAATCCTTTGCCGCCAAGAGACCGCAGTTTCTAAAACAAAGTGATGTCGATGCGTATTTTGACGCCGAAATATGTAAATTGAATGGTGATGACGTTTTTTGGGCCGGCATGACAACCGACGGCTGGTTGCATGAATATTTAACTCGGTATCTGTTCATGTTTTACGATTACGATTTTGCTTCACGATCCTGGGTGGAAGATTATATCCGTAATTTCATCAACAGCCGGCGAGGCCCTCAATTTCCATCTCAAACCGCTTCGGTCTCAATGAAGGAAGCCAGCACGATTTTTGATGAAACCGAAAATGCGCTTAAAAAAATGAGCCGTCAGGAGCTGAGCCGATCATTCAGGCGCAGAGCCCGGGAACTTCATCCGGATAAAGGCGGTAAACAGGAAAAGTTTGTTGAATTAACCCGTGCATACGATTCACTTTTGAGAACTAAAAAAAAGTGATCCTAACAGCACACCCATTAAAGAGCGACCTAAATCCCCGCTTTATCCTATCTGGGCCGAGTTTGTTCTTGGGAATAAAGATAGGGATTTACGGATCATCCATACCAGGAGGCCAAGATTGCCAACCAACCGCCTTTGACAGCATTTATGCACTGATGAGATGCAGCTTAACACCCTAAATACTTATGTCCTGCTTATTCTGATTATAATTACGCAGGGCTGCGCCAGCCGGGTCTCATATCGTTTTGAGAACAACTCGCAAAGGCCGCCGCCAGCCGTGCTTTTTTTTTCCGAGCTGGATAAGGCCGTTAATCAAGCCGGTGTTCGCAATGGCGCCTATTTTCAAATTTCTGGCTTTCCTTATTTACGGGCAAACCGATTTGTCGTTTCGCTAAAAGGGCGGCTTGGAAATGATGCTCAAAGAAACCAGTGGGTGCGTTGGATGCAGCAATTGGATATGGCTGCCCGCAAAGCTGAAATTCAGAATTTACCTGCAACGGAGGTGCAAAGATTGGCCGCCGACTTCGGTTTTGAAGCCGATCGCCAAATGCTGCTTGCAATAACGCTGAAATATTCCAATATATTGTTGGCCCACGACCAAAACCAGTCCGATTTTTTTGAGGTTCTGGGCGTCGCAGTGCAGGATTCAAGTGAATATTCCACCCTGATGCGGGTTTTCGGTTTATACCCGCTGGCCGCTATTCCGGTTGCGATCGTCACCCTTCAGGTCAATGATGAGATTGCTGAATGGCACCAAATGCCCGAAGATGAGCGACCGACACTGGGAAGGTTAGAGACTTATGGTCCGGCCAATGCGTTAGAGTTCAACAGGCGGGACGTTCGCAACATAATGCAACGATCCAGACAAAATCCGCTGGAAATACCGCTGCCCTCGGCTGTCGATCGCAAAAAATTACAGGCGACTTTTGCACCCCTGATCGTGCAGGATTTAGCCGCAGATTATGATCGGCTCGGTGCGGTGGTCTGGACCGATATAACGCTCAGTGTCAATCCCGACGCACCAAAAGCGTATACCTATTTTTCTCACGCCTATTTAAAAAATAAGCCGGTATTACAGATTAACTATGTCTTCTGGTATTCAGCACGCAGCGGGCCCAATTCGCCGCGAATTGAGCGCGGTAATATGGACGGATTAACGGTCCGGGTGAGCCTGGATGCACACGGTAATCCTTTCATGGTCGACATCATGAACAATTGCGGCTGTTATCATTTTTATGTGCCACGCCAAGAAAGGGTTTTACGAATTCTGCCCGTCCCGCTGGCCATCGATGCCTTCGTGCCGACCCAATTGCCGGAAGATTATCCGCGCCAAAGAATCGCGATTCACGTCATTTCCGGCTGGCATCAGGTTAGCCATATCAGTTCCCAGAGCATGTCCACCGCGTTTCGACCCTATCAATTGGTACCTTATGAGCAACTTGAAATGTTGCCCCAAAATGGCAATCTGCATAAAAGCATGTTTAATCCCAGGGGTATTGGGAAATATAGCGAACGGGTGGAATCGGACATTTTCATTCCAATGGGCGTTCCCCAGGTGGGTCGGATGCGGCAGCGCGGCCACCATGCCGTCAAATTCGTCGGACGGGCTCATTTCGATGATCCCTATCTTTTTGACAAGCATTTCGATTTCAAATCCATACCCAAGTCTGATTAATCTTGATTCATCACTTGACGGATAACGTCTATATGTCATAGGGATGCATATTGGCACGCTAGGCGCAGTCGATCCGGTGATGAACCGACCGGGGACAAAAAAAGGGCCTTTGATTGGGCAAGAACTTGAAAATTAAGGAAAACAGACTGTGGATAAGGACACCTGTTTTGATTTCAGCATACCGGTGGAGCGGCGAAATACCGCCAGTGTGAAATGGGACAAATATAAGGACCGGGATATTATTCCGCTGTGGGTGGCGGATATGGATTTTTGTTCTCCGCCGGCTGTTATCGAGGCCTTACAGCAGCGGATTGCCCACGGTGTTTTCGGTTATACGGTTGCGCCTGAAAGTCTAAAAACCATTGTGGTCGAAAAGCTTGCAGCTGATTTTAGCTGGTCGATTCAACCTGAGTGGCTGGTGTGGTTGCCCGGTGTGGTGACCGGCTTTAACGTGGCCTGCCGGGCTGTCGGTGAAGACAATGATGATGTCATGACGGCGGTGCCGGTTTATCCGTACTTTCTGAGCGCACCCCAAAACTCCCGGCGCCGTTTGATCAAAGTGCCCCTGCAGGAAACGAACAATCATTGGACTCTTGATTTTGATCTTCTGGAAAAAGCAATAACACCCAACACACGGGTATTTATACTCTGCAACCCGCACAACCCGGTCGGGCGTGTCTTTAGTCGTGATGAACTCAACTCCCTGGCGGCCATCTGTGAAAAGCACGATATGGTTATCTGTTCCGATGAGATTCATTGTGATTTGATTCTGGACAGCGAAATGATTCACATCCCGACGGCAACGCTTGATGCGGCCATTGCGGAGCGAACGATTACCCTGATGTCGCCCAGTAAAACGTTTAATCTGCCTGGCCTGGGGTGTGCCTTTGCGGTCATATCCGAAAAAAAGCTGCGCCGGCGCTTTATCAATGCCATGGCAGGCATAGTTCCGCATGTAAATGCGCTTGGTTACGCCGCTGCGGAAGCCGCCTATCGGGACTGCGCCGACTGGCATGCCGCTTTACTGGAATACCTGCGCGATAATCGGGATACGGTAGCGCGTGCCATTGCCGATATGCCGAGACTTTCAATGGCGCCTGTTGAGGCAACCTATCTATCCTGGATCGATTTGCGCACCGCTGATTTGCCGGATCCAGTCCGGTTTTTTGAAGACGCCGGAGTGGGGCTGCAGGACGGGATCGAATTTGGCGGGCCCGGATTTGTGCGTCTTAATTTCGGCTGTCAACGGCCGCTGTTGCATGAAGCGCTGGATCGAATGAAAAAAGCCATGGATAAACACATCGCTTGAACTTAAACCCATTTCGTGAATTTTGTTGTAGATTAAAAATAATCAGGGAAATAAAGAATGCTCAAAATCGATATCCCTGGACGCGAAACATTATGGTTGAAACATATCGTGCTGGACTATAACGGGACGATTGCCTGCGACGGGGCGATAATCGCCGGTGTTAAAGAAAACCTGACCGCTCTGGCGGATCAGCTGCAGGTACATATTCTGACGGCCGATACCTTCGGGAAAGCACATGAGTATCTCAAAGGCCTAACGTGCCAGCTTTCAGTATTATCTCCGGATGCCCAGGATATCGGCAAGCTCAACTATGTGAAGGAACTGGGCGCCGAACACGTCGTTTGTGTGGGCAATGGGCGCAATGATCGGCTGATGCTAAAGGAAGCGACACTGGGTATTGCCGTCATATTGGCTGAGGGCGCTGCAGCCGACACGGTTGCTGCCGCTGACGTGGTGTGTACCGATATCCTATCAGCGCTGGAACTGCTCCAAAACCCATTAAGGCTGATTGCCACGCTGCGCACATAAAGGAAAGTTCAGGGTTCACAGGTTCAAAGGTTCCTCGAGCTACGCCGTGGCAAGCAGGGTTCAGGGGTCACAGGATAAGGGTTCAAAGGCTCTCTGACAGGCCTTGAAGGCTAAGGTGCAGGGTTCAGGATTTGTCTAATTACCAAATTTGATCAGTAAATTCATTCTCAGGAAAAATTAAATAAAATTGTGGGGAAAAAAGTATGACTCAAGAAATATTTCAGGTTGATGCATTTACGGACAAACCATTTACCGGTAATCCGGCAGCCGTTTGCATGCTGCCGGAACCGGCTGACGACCGCTGGATGCAGCAGGTGGCCACTGAAATGAATCTGTCTGAAACCGCATTTTTGGTTGAACAAAATGACGGTTTTCAACTGCGCTGGTTTACCCCCGCAGTCGAAGTGGAACTGTGCGGGCATGCCACCCTGGCCAGTGCCCACATTCTGTGGGAACAGGGGGTTCTGGCGTCCGACAGCCCGGCTCGTTTTCATACCAGAAGCGGTCTCTTGAGCGCCGTGCACAAGGGTGCCTGGATCGAGATGGACTTTCCGGCCGAGCCTGAGACCCAGGCTGAATTTCCAGAAGATATCATCGAAGCCTTTGGAGTGCAGGACCGTTATGTGGGCAAAAATCGTTTTGATTTTCTTCTGGAATTTGAATCCGATGAAACAATTCGAAAAATGACACCTAATTTTTCTCTTTTAAACCAAGTTTCCAGCCGCGGATTTATCGTCACTAGCCCATCTGATTCAGATCAATATGATTTTATTTCGCGTTTCTTTGCGCCGGCAGCCGGCATTAATGAGGATCCGGTCACCGGCTCGGCGCATTGTTGCCTGGGCGTCTACTGGGCCAAAAAGCTCGGTAAAAATGAGCTCATCGGTTATCAGGCCTCGAAGCGAGGCGGTGTCGTCAAAGTGCGGGTCGGTGATGGACGGGTTTACCTTTCTGGTCAGGCCATTACCGTCATGCGGGCAACTCTTTTCTGAATCGCGTCGATTTCAAGCCAGGATTATGATTTAAATGAGCTTCACTTTTGCTATAATTGGCGGAGGTTTGACTGCAACTGCTATGCTTTCTCAGCTTGTCGATAAAGTGTGTCATGAAATCGATCCGAATCAACTCAACCTCTCAAAGATTCAAATTCAGATATTTGAAAAACAAGACACCTTCGGCCCCGGCTTTCCGCATTGTGATCGTAATGTCATGCCGTTTCATATTACCAACATGTGCGCCAAGGACATGGGTATCCGGTTAACGAATCCTGCCGATTTTCAAGAATGGGTGAGCGATCATCAACATCATCTTAAAAAACTTTCGCCACACTTACTTAACGGCGCCGATGATCCTGATCGATGTAACCATTATCCCCGTGCGATAATGGGCACATATCTGAAAGAAAAATTTCAAGAAGCACATCGAAAAGCACAAACACTGGGTTTGATGGTCGATCTTCATTCGCAGTCTGAAGTTATTGATTTAGAGGAGAAACACAATCAGGTTCGTCTGACCGTCAAGCACCTTGGATCTGGATCAACTTTCTCATGTGTTGCGGATCGCGTCTTGCTTGCCACAGGCCATTGGTTTAAAAAAATGGAGGGAGCCACATACTTTCCTTCACCCTGGCCAGCGAACAACTTGCTCCAAAAGATTCCGGAAGGTGAAAAGATAGCTGTAATTGGGACCAGTTTAAGTGCCATTGAGGTTGTATTAACGCTCACCTCGGCTGGACATTATATTCGTGATGATTCCAATGAACTGGCCTATGTGCCGCCGGCTAATCCAAGACGGTTTGTGCTGTATTCAAGAAGGGGATTGTTGCCGAAAGTCAGAGGCAAGATGGGAACGTACCGCAATACATTTCTGACACATGAAAACCTGGAAAGCCTGATCTTCGAAAACAACGGCTATGTGAAGCTCGAAGCAGTTTTTGAATTACTCAATTCTGAGTTGA
>JASFIG010000255.1:0-7033 GCA_050122795.1 Desulfobacterales bacterium | reverse complement strand
CTCTGGAGGCCATCCCGAACGGTGATGCGGTCCGCTACGCCAGATTACTGAAAATTGCGGATACGCTTATTGAAACAGGGCGGTATGCACTGCGATGGCCCGGCTGGTGCGCTTTCTGGGCCCCCTTGAAAAAGCTTGGTTTTCTCAGTGATGAGCCGATTAAGGCCGTACCCGGCAACGTGTCGCCACTTGAGATGGTTGCCAGACTGCTCGAGCCACAGCTGCAGTATAGTGCCAGCGAAAAAGACCTATGTGTCATGGTGAACATCATCGAGGGCGTCAGGCAAGGTAAGCCACAAAGATTGACTTGCTCTCTTATGATTGAAAGAGATCTGGCGACGGGTCTAATGGCCATGAGTATGGGCGTTGCCTATCCTGCCTGTATTGCCGCAGAGATGATCGTGAAAGGTGAAATAACCGGAAAGGGAGTTCTTTCACCGGCCACAGACGTGCCCTGCGATGTATTCCTGGATCAGTTGAATAAGAAAGGCATTAAAATAAAAGAAACCATTGAATCCCTTCAGACATAAAGGAGGTGCGTATGGCGGAATTCAAGAATATGCTCTACCCGGTTGCCCTTACTGCTATTTCACCCAAGGTGGCCCCCTATGTGGTCACCCTGGCCAAGAAGCTCGATGCCCAGGTCCACCTGCTGCATGTTTTGCGCCGTTTTGATTGGTTCGTGGACACCTATGTGCCTGACACACCCGAGCCCGACTTTAAGCGCATTGCCAGTGATTTTGAAGACAAGGTACTGGTTCAAGCCGAGCAAAAACTCGAAGGGTTTAAAAAGAAACATCTAAAGGATATAGAGATCGTGAAAGCCTCGGTCGTTAGTGGAACCCATTACCGGCAAATTTTAGACTATGCAAAAGCCGAGGGGATCGATTTTATTATCATGGGTACCGGAAAAAGAAGGCAAAAAATGATGTTCGGCTCGGTCGCTGATAAAGTTTCCAGACTGGCCAAAATTCCCGTTATGCTAATTAAATACAGTTGAAACAAATGAGTTTACACACCCAAGAAATAAAGGAGGAAAACCATGGCCACCAAACGTGAAAAGCGTGATCCTTATCTGTGGGAGGCATTGATTTCGATCCTGAGTCTGGTTGTTTTTATCAGTCTGGCTATTCTGCGCTATGAAACAGATCCCCATGTTCCCATTCTGCTGGGCGTGCTCATAGCGGCAATAGTCGGCCTGCGGGCCGGTTTTAGCTGGAAAGAAATTGAAACCGGCATGCTCAACGGTATCACCAATGCGCTCCAGGCAATTGTGATTTTGCTGATCATCGGAATTCTCATCGGCGTTTGGATCCAGACCGGCGTGGTGCCCACAATGCTCTTTTACGGTCTGAAAATATTGCACCCTAAAATATTTCTGCCGGCTGCTTTGATTATATGTTCGATCACCGCTTTAGCCACCGGTACTTCCTGGGGTACGACGGGAACCATCGGCATCGCTCTGATCGGTATCGGTGCGGGATTGGGATTCCCGCTACCGGTGGTCGCCGGGGCGGTGCTTTCCGGTGCCTATTTTGGAGATAAAATGTCGCCCCTTTCCGACACGACCAACATGGCGCCGGCTATGGTCGGCACCGATCTTTACACGCACATCAAGCACATGACGTACACGACCGGTGTTAGTTATGGTTTAACGCTGGTGATCGAGTTCGTTATAGGCTTTTTTTACGGCGGCGGGGAGGCCAAGTTAGATAGCGTCAATCAAATGCTGACCGGCATCGACGCCCAATTCAGCATTAATCCCCTTTTGCTGCTTCCCCCGATTATTGTCATGGTTCTGGCATTTCGAAAAATACCGGCTGTCCCGGGGATTGTGATGGGAGTTTTAGCAGCCGGCGTTTTAGGCGCCATCTTTCAGAAAAATACATTTGGTAGCCTGTTGTCAGCGGCTTACGGCGGTTATGTCAGCAACAGCGGCGTTGAAGCCGTCGACAACCTGTTGACCAAAGGTGGTTTCGAATCCATGTTGTACACTGTGTCCCTGGTGATCTGCGCCATGATGTTCGGCGGAATTATGCAAAAGACCAATCAGCTGCGCGTCGTGGTGAGCGTCATACTTAAAAAAGCGCAATCTACCGGTTCCTTGATAACATCCACCATCCTGACCGCTGTCGCTTCCAACATAATTCTGTGCGATCAATACATGGCGATCGTGATGACCGGCAAGATGTACGCCCAATCTTATACCGACAAAAACCTGCACCCCAAGAACCTGTCCCGCGCCATTGAGGACAGTGCTACGGTGACGGCCAACCTTGTGCCGTGGAACTCGGGCGGTGCCTACCAGGCCGCCACCCTGGGAGTGCCAACCATTGCCTATTTGCCATGGAACTTCTTTTGCTGGCTCACGCCGATTGTATCCATAATCTACGGCTGGTTCAATATTACCATTGATCCACTGGAAGAAGAGGTCGAAGAACCCGACCTGGCGGCTGAAGCCGGCACCGCATAATATAATGACGGGCCATCGCTTGCAACCGTCAATGACAAAACCATAAAGGAGATACGGACATGTTTAAGACGATCTGCCTTAAAATCATAATGGTATTCATTCTGTCCGTGCTGGCGTTGGTGCAAGGGGTTGCGCCGGCACTGGCCGTAGATGTGGAATTGTCCAAAGACTCGACTTTAGAAGGTATTTTACAACGCGGTGAGCTGCGCATCGGTTTGGAGGTGGGGTATATGCCTTTTGAAATGATCGACAAACGCAGCGGGCTGCGACAAAAGGAGGTCCGCCACGGCGGATTTCGGCGCAAGGGCCGTCAACTCAGCTTGATCGGCTTTGATATTGATATCGGAATTGAGATGGCCAAAGCATTGGGTGTCAAACCGGTATTTATCGACACCCTGTGGCCCAGCATTATTCCTGCCCTGAAATTAGGCCGTTTTGACATCATTTTCGGCGGGATGTCTGTCACCGAGGAACGCAAGAAGCTCGTTGATTTTGCCGATCCCTTCATGACCGTGGGCCAGACCGTGCTGCTGAATGCCAAGCATAAGAATAGCGTGAAATCTTACAAGGATCTCAATGATGCCAAGTTTGTGGTGGTCTCCAAACCCGGCACCACCGGTGAAGAAGCCGTGCAGCGCCTGATTCCAAATGCCACCTATGAAACCGTCGATACGGAAACGGATGGCGGCATGCGGGTGCTGGTCGGCACGGCAGACGCTTTTGTCTATGATTTTCCGTTTAACGCCGTGTTCAGTGCCATGCACCCTTCGGATCAGCTGATCTTCCTGGATGAACCCTTTACCAAAGAACCGATTGCCTGGGCGATTCGTAAAAACGACCCGGATTTTCTCAAATTTCTCAACGGCTTCTTGCAGGATATCAAAAAAGACGGCCGATTCGATAAAATTTACAATAAGTGGTTCGTAAGTACCGATTGGTTTAAATATGCCCGATAAGTTTGGCTGAAATCCCATAAAAATGGCAGCAGAGGGCGGTGTCTCAGGGGGCTCTCTGCTGCCCCTTATGCCAATAAATTCCGATCTGCTGTTTGAAAATTGGGACATGATCCGAGTTGGACAGCCGGGAGTCTTATTAGATGAAAAACGGCAGAAACATATCGAAAAAGCCTGTATCCATTCTGTTATTTCTCTGTGTTCTCGTTTTAATGCCTGCCAACACTGTTTGCCCGCAAGAAAAATCGCTCCTGGTCGCCGTCGAAGTGATGGCCCCATGTGTCATGAAATCAGATGAGGCTTACACAGGCTTTGAGATTGAACTGTGGGAAGAAATCTCAAAAGAACTGGGTTTGGAATTTTCCTATTATGAAACCAGTATGGACGGAATTTTTGGGGATTTGATCGACGAAAACGCCCATGTGGGGTTCTCCTGCATTACAATTACCCACGAAAGAGAGGAACGCGTCGATTTTTCCCACCACACTTTAGATTCCGGGTTGCGGATCCTGGTATCGAGTAAAAAAGAGTTCAGTCTGGTCGGACCGGTTAAATCCCTTTTTTCACCACTTGTGATCAAAGCGCTGGCTTACCTGGGCATTTTCCTTGTCGTCTGCGGTCATGTGTTCTGGTGGGTGGAAAGGGGCAAGCACATTATCAGCGCGAACTATTTCCCCGGCATATTTCAGGCGTTCTGGTATGTAATGGTGACGATGACGACAGTGGGATACGGGGATATCGTACCGCGCAAGTGGGTTGGCCGTGTTATGGCGTTTCTGGTTATGCTGATCGGGATTGGCTTTTTCGGATGGGCGATCGCTCAATTATCGTCGGCCATTACTGTGCAAAAACTGCATTCCGATATCACCGACGAACGGGATCTTCGCAACAAAATGGTGGCAACTGTTGCCGGCACCACAAGTGTCGAAGCCCTTAATGATCTCGGTGCGATCGTTGTCCCGGTTAAAGTGATAGATGACGCCATTGAAAAGCTGTTAGAGAATAAAGTCGATGCCGTCGTTTTCGATTCTCCCACCATTCTGTATTATGCCCATTATGTAGTGGCAGGAAAAGTGACTGTCGTCGGCAATCTTTTTGATCTACAATATTATGGATTTTTGTTTCCCCAGGGAAGCAACCTCCGCGAACCGGTCAACCGGGCTCTGTTGAAGATGCATGAGACCGGTCAGTACGACAAAATTTTCAACAAATGGTTTGGGGCCTATTAACCACTTTCTCTAAATCTTTACCATTATCATGCGCATTTTAAATTATTGCTATACAGGTTTTACGTTTTTCTTTTCAACTATCAGCACTTCCTTGCGTCTGAAGGGGCTCATTTTACTGGGAAGCATGTCAGCGAGCGCTACCGGAATGCTGATGTGTGGTATTGTACCTGTTTGCATTGCCGCCGGTGATACGCTTCAGATAGCGGTTATCGGCCCCATGTCCGGCAAAGACCGCGAAGGGGGTCAAGCAATGCTGGACGGGGTCAATCTGTATGTGGAAGAAGTCAACAAGAGCGGGGGGATTAACGGCAGGACGCTAAAAGTCATAGCATACGACGATCAAAATGATAAAGTAACGGCTCGAAATAAGGCCCTGGAGATTGCGAAAGACAGCAAGGCGCTGGTTGTGATCGGCCATCTCTACAGCTCGATATCACTGGAGGGCGGTAAGGTCTATAAGGAGTATGGCATCCCGGCGATAACCGCAAGTGCGACGGCTCCGGAGGTGACCGAGGGAAACGATTGCTACTTTCGCGTTGTACCGGACACCCATCTTCAGGGAAAATTTTCCGCTATTTACATCAAAAATATTCTCGGACAAGAAGCCGTAAATATCGTTTATGAAGAGGATGCATACGGCACGACCCTCCAGCGTTCCTTTGAGCAGACCGCCCGAGATTCCGGGCTTCGGATCAAGAACACTTGGCACATTAATTCGGAAATCGATGATGTAGGTCTCAAAGTCGATGCAATTACTCAAGAGTTGCGGCTTGATCCAATACCAGGGGCATTGTTTGTGGCGCTTCAGGACCATGCAGCAGCCAGGCTGGTCAGATCGATGCGAGATGCAGGCATCGACCTTGCGATTATGGGCGGCGACGCCATCGGATCTGAATCTTTTCAACGACAATTTGTAAACCTTCCTTCAGAAACAATAAGTCCCGGGCATTATACGGATGGTATTTACGCCGCTACATTCTTTATCAGCGATATCAGCAACCGCCAAGCAAGGCAATTCAACAAAACATTCAAACGGCGGTTCGGCAAGGAACCCGACGACATGGCTGCCACGCATTATGATGCGGCCGCAATGGCCGTAGAAGCGATACGGACGGCAAAAATCGAGATCGATGTGGCACAAAGCCGAAAGAACATCCGCAAGCGGTTGAGTCGTTTCAGACAAATGGAAACGGCACACAAGGGAATTACGGGACGTATTTTTTTTGACATGCACGGCAATGTCGTAAAGCCTTTCCCTATCGGTGTATACGCCCACGGCAGGTTGATCTCGGCACCCACTCAGCTGGGTCCGATAGTAAATATGGATTCAATCGTCGATTTGCGAAAGGAGCTTGAAGAGGGGAATATCATCCCCATGGATGATCGCTTTGTGTACCGGACCATGGTGATATATACGGGAATAGACATCAACGAGATCAGTAACGTCGATCCGAGAAACGCAACGTTCACAGCGGATTTCTACTTATGGTTCAGACACCAGAGACACTTCGACTATAGCAAAATAGAATTCCTGAATGCAGTGGAAGATTTACGCCTGCGAGATGAACCGATTATGGAAATGACTGCCCAAAATATGGCATACAGGGCATATCGTATTAAAGGTGATTTTAAAGAGGAATTTATTTTTCGCGACTATCCGTTTGACTCGCAAACATTGAGTATCCGCTTTAGACATGAAAAATTCAATAGTGAGCGTCTTGTATTTGTTACCGACGATATCGGGATGCAACGCTACGGCAACAGAACACCGGCCGAGCGTTTAGAGGAATATTTAGGCCTCAGCGCAGATTCGCCATGGCATCTGCAAGATATCCTGGTGTTTTCGGATATAGGTGCTGCTGATTCGACTCTCGGTAACCCCAGCATGTTCCATGCAAAAGCGGATACAGCCATAAGCTACTCCCGGTTCAATGTCGTCACGAAGATAGAAAGAAATGCAAAAAGCTACGTCCTAAAGAATTTGGTGCCCTTGTTTATCGTCATTTTGCTCGGATACATTATGCTCTTTATTTCTCCCGAAGGCCCGTCATTTGTTGCGCGAATGAGTCTCGGGGTGATCGCCCTGCTGACCGCGGTTTTCCTGCGAATGGAAGCAGCCGGCCAGTTACCGAATATCGGGTATCTTGTTGCCCTGGATTACATGTATTTTGCCGTCTACGTTCTCATCTTGTCGGGGATTGTAATAACCGTAGCAAAGCATTGGGCGCTGCGCAGGGGAAAGGATATACGGGCGAAGCGACTCGACTATTTCGGACGCATGTTCCAACCGATATATATCCTGATCGGTATCGGAATTTTCGCAACCATATATTAATGTACTTTGCTTTCTTTCCTTTAGAATTTAGGTGGTTTAGGGT
>JASFIG010000254.1:0-7065 GCA_050122795.1 Desulfobacterales bacterium | reverse complement strand
AAAAAGCAACCCCACTAAAAGCATCAATGTGGTCAGGTTCTGGGACCGGAGTCAGAACCGCGGTAAGGTCAGAAATGTGGAACCTTCTGCTGCCAAACTACCCGCGGAAAGCTCACCAAAAGAGCCTGTCGGCACCCTCAATTATCTGGAAGGCGGGGTCGGACAGGTCAAACTGACCCAAAAAATTACGACCATCGGAACAGACTCCACGTCAGACGTGGTCATCAAGGGTCTGCTGATGGATCCGACCGCAGCCACCATCAACAAAACCCCTGAGGGTTTTTGTTTTAATTACATCGGCGGGCGACCCCGACCTAAAATCAATGATGCGCCTGTTGAAGGCTCAACCTTCCTGGCCGTTTCCGATGTCATCCAGATCGGTTCGGCCCGGCTGCAGTTTTCACTCGAAGAACAATAAAACAGGATCAGGGTTGCTCGATTACGGATTGCGGAATGGAAGCTCAGGTTTTTTACCACATATTACGCACCCGCCCGCCTCGCCTTGCTTGCATGCAGGGCGTGGGATTATCGCAGATTCAATGCTAAAAAAAGAATAAGAGACTCGGAGGATCTGGGTTATCCGTTGCCAATTGCTGAATTAAATTAGCACGATCCCCTCTTTGATTCATGCCTGGCTGGCAACTGTATCCGTCTTCCAACTTTTCTGCCGCACCTTTCCGACATCGGGTTGTCCGAAGAAAAATCAGATTCTGTGATTTAGGATAATTATTGCATTCTGCTAAAAAAAAATATAACCCATAGGCAAGAAATAGGAGCAGCGATCATACCATTTATAGATTTACCAACCCTTGACAAGGAGATATCCGCATGGATCTACACCGCATAAGGTACAGGGGCGATAAGGAGGATGTAGAGCTTTTGTTCAGGGATTATAACTTGGAAGGCATCATATCCACCTCGGAAGAGCGGCAAAAACTGGAAGAGTCCAATTTTCGAAATCAACTGCTCAAAGACGGCGCTTTTTTGCTCAGCCAGCCGATTTCACCACGCATCTTCAACATCGTTACAGAAACCAAGCAAAAGCTGGGCCTGGAAGGCGAATATGAAGTTTTTTGTCTGAATTCGAACAGCATCAACGCCTTTGCCTATGTTCAGCCGTCTGAAGACAAAAACTTCTTCATCATCGGCATTACCTCCGCGGCCCTGGAAGAGTTGGAGGATCTGGAGATTCAATTCATTCTCGGCCACGAACTCGGCCATTTTCTGTTCGAGCACAACCGCATGAACTACCTCATAAACCCTAACCCGGGAAGCCAGGGCGTCACCCTGCTGCCCAGTATGGGGGAAAATATCTTTTTGAGATGGCGCAAAAAATGTGAGATCAGCACGGATCGCATCGGGTTGATTGCCTGCGGCGATTTTGAAAACGCCGCACGGGCCATGCTGAAAACGGCTTACGGCCTGACCGGGAAAAATCTGAATTTAGACGTGGATTCACTGTTGCAACAAATAGATGCGCTCAAAGAGGAGCCCGAAGCGCTTGAGGTAAACTATCGCTCCCACCCGCTGATGCCGCTGCGGCTGAAAGTCATGCAAATGTTTGCCGAGTCGCCCATTTTTGCCCAGGTCGTCAAAGGAAAATCGGATTTTTCGGATAAGGAGTTAAACGAACTGGAAGATCAAACAGATCAGTGGGTAAACTGGATTAAACGATATCCGCGCCGCCCGCTGGATTTGGCGGCCATGAAGTTGGTGACGGCTGCCGGCATCAAGCTCGTCATGACCGAAGCCGTTATCATGGATGAGGAAATCAAAGTCATTATTCAAATATTGCATAAATATTTTGCCGACGAGCCCGGCGAGGTCATCCAAGAGATTATGCAGGACACCGGGAAAATCGACAGCTTAATCCGCACGAATGTCAAGGAAATTTCTGAAAAGGGCGACGATCGGCATAAAACGTTTGTGCTTTCGCGGCTGGCCGATATTGCCATCGCCGACGGGAAATTGGCCAAACCGGAAGCCGGCATCATTTTTGACATTGCCAAGGACTTTGGCATTCAGGAAAAAGCCGCCTATTCCATTGTGGTGGGCGGCATGAGTTCGGTCGGCTTGAATATCGATTGGAAAATGAATAGCCTGGTGCGTGAAATCAAAGCACAGCTGCAGAAGAAATACGTGGCCTAAGCTGTCAGGGGACAGCCTGCGACGAGCTCAGTCGAGTCGAGGTCGAAAGACAGAAGTCAGAGGACCCGGCTCCGCTCTTACGAGCTTGGGGCTCCGCCTAAAGGCTTCGACCCCACAAGAAGCCGCGGAAGGCCCACACAGACTGCACAAGCGACTAAAAAACATATAACCACAGATTTCGCACCCGCCCGTTGAACTCAAGCAGAGCTATGATGAGATGTAAAGTCCCGCTATTGCGGGGGCCTCGTCTTGCTTGCTTGGAATACAGATTAAAAATAGTTAAATTTTAAAGCTTAATGCAGTCACTGTAATTGAAACTTCTGAAGGCTGGGGGAAACTATCATGTCAAACAGCGGCGCAATTTTTATCAGCGGCTCGTCATCCGGTATTGGTGAAGCATGTGCGGTCGGACTCGATAAACGCGGATATGAAGTATTTGCCGGAGTCCGCAGTATGAAAGACGGTGAATCGTTACGCCGAAAAACATCGCAACGCCTTCACCCTGTTTTACTCGACATCTCCAAAGAAGAGCAGATCAAAGCAGCAGGGGAAACCGTCCGTCAGGCCCTGGGGGACACGCCGCTGGTCGGGCTTATCAACAATGCCGGCATCTTTGTTGGCGGACCGCTTGAGTTCGTTCCCATTGAGCGGCTTCGCCATCAGTTGGAAATCAACCTGATCGG
This sequence comes from Desulfobacterales bacterium, assembly GCA_050122795.1. Classification (GTDB taxonomy): domain Bacteria; phylum Desulfobacterota; class Desulfobacteria; order Desulfobacterales; family JAHEIW01; genus JAHEIW01. The sequence continues at coordinate 4,234 of JASFIG010000254.1, read as the reverse complement.
CCATATTGCAGTGAGCCAGGCGTTTCTTCCTCTTCTGCGCCAAACGCAGGGGCGCATCATCAATATCGGGTCAGTCGCCGGCATTTTTGCCTCGCCTTTGATGGGCCCTTATTGTGCTTCGAAATTCGCTATGGAAGCCGTCTCGGATGTGTTGCGCCGTGAGCTGAGGCCCTGGAACATCAAGGTTATTTTGCTCGAGCCCGGCATTATTGCCACAAAAATTTGGCAAAAGGCAATAACCCAGGCGGAGGAGGCGATTCCAGAAGCACCTGATGAAATGACGAAACTTTACGGTCCGTTGCTAGATGCTGTGCAAAATCATGCCGCTGATGTCGAAAAAACTGCGCAATCACCGGAAGTTGTCTTCAGGGCGGTTATCCACGCCCTCACGGCCCAACGGCCCAAAATACGCTACCGAATGGGTCCGAAAGCACGAGCCCAAAAAGTGATCTCCTGGCTCCCCGATGGTATACAGGATCGCATACTGGCAGCATTTCTTAAATGGGGAAATCGGTAATATTCGCCATAAATTCATTCGAACTTGCACAGAATTCATCGGGATCATACGTGACGAAAGAATTACATTTCTCTCTAAACGCCAGGAACTCTGGGTGATAAGAAATCTAATCCTCGCCGCGTTAATTTTCCGTAAAAAACCCCACTTTTCGGGATGAGAAGTGGGGTTTGTTGTTTTCATTTTTATTTTTGAAAACAGTATCTTGTTTTTCAGGCAGCGATCTTGCCGAATTTGCGGCGGTAAACGGCTTCTATGCGGGCAGTGGGAATACGGCCGTTGTTGAAGCATTTCTGGCACAGTGTATAGTAAAGAACAGGCGCTTTGTCTTCCCGTTTTGGACCTTCCGAAGGCTGTTCCGGTCTATAGCTGCCCAGAACGTACATGTAGGGATCCCCGCAGAGGATGCAAGGCTCATCGCGAAGATCATTGAAGAGCTTTTGTTCCGCTTCAGCTAGCATCTCACCGGTCATCACGACCCCCTTTATCTTTTCAAGGGTAATTCCGGTTGTCGATAATTAAGGTATGACGAGCAGAGTTTACGATGCGAACATTGCTTACAAACGGCGATGTGTTTTTTGTTGTTGGCTTTGGTTTTTGGACAGGAAACGTAGCTCATAAGCTTTTTTGACCCTCAGTGTAAATTTTTAATTGATTGTGTTAAATAATTGCCACAGGCATTTGATATTATTATCTTATAACAATATCTTGATAATTGTCAAATCAATTGTACTATATATAGTGTATCTGGATGCGAAATTTGTGAATAAATTGATTTCTCTGTTTGATTTTCGTCTCTGAAAACATTATATTTCGGCGCAATCTAATGAAATTAAAAAGGATTACTGCTGTGCCGTTGACACAAAAAGAGCTGAATGCCGGGGATCATATTTATGTGAAACGTAAAGGCCATTTTTATTCTCATCACGGGATATACGCAGGGAAAGGAATGGTTTTGCATTTTAAAGGTGCGGTCAAGGAAAAACAGGATCCCAGCGTTATCATCAGCGACATGGCTACGTTTCTCATGAACGGAAAACTGCAACGGCGCTTGTATAGACGGCGCCTGCCGCATGCGAAAACCTTGCAGATGGCGCGTGCACATTTGAAACAAAAAGGGTATTCTCTGGTCTTTAATAATTGTGAGCATTTTGCGACCTACTGCGCCACCGGAAAAAAGAAAAGCACGCAGGTCCACAGGGTCATCGGCGGTATGGCGACCCTGACACTGGCCGCAGCCGGATTTTTCATCCGCAAAAAAACGGGATCAAAAAAAGGGCCATCTTCTGTATCCTGAAGAAATAGATAGAGGAAATTCACATGAAGTTAACTGCAAGCGATCGCGACGATCTTAAATATGCCAAAACACTGCTTGAAAACCCGAGCCTGGCGGCCCGGATTTCAAATATTATCGGAACGCCTATCGAGAAGGGCTTTGGCTACCTGCCGGCTAAATGGAAAGACCTGGTTCAAACGGCCACCGAAAAATCGCTCCAAAAAGCGCTGGCTTTTGCCGTCACCACCATGGATGCCAAAAAAAGACCGGCTTCTTCGGATAAGACCCACAAGCTGCTCGTCATGGCCACCGGGGCCGGTGGCGGATCTCTGGGGCTGCCGGCATTGGCGGTCGAACTGCCGGTGACCACAACCATCATGTTGCGCTCGATTGCCGACATCGCGCGCAGCGAGGGCGAACCGGTCAGCCAGCTGGAGACAAAGCTTGCCTGCCTGGAAGTATTTGCCCTGGGCGGATCGGCCAAAAGCGACGACGGCACCGAAACCGGTTACTTTTTTGTGCGCGCAACTCTGGCGCGCACGATCTCTGAAGCCGCCCAGTACATTGCTGAAAAAGGCATTGCCAAAGAAGGCGCTCCGGTGCTCGTGCGGCTGATAGCCGTTCTGGCATCGCGCTTCGGAGTGATCGTTTCTGAAAAGGTAGCCGCCCAGGCGATCCCTCTGATCGGCGCTGCCGGGGGGGCCTTGATCAATACGATCTTCATCGACCATTTCCAAAATATGGCCCGCGGCCACTTTATTATCCGCAGACTCGAAAGACAGTACGGCACCGAATTCGTCCGCCAGGAATATGATCAATTAAAGATATAAAACCCCCAGAGGAAAAAGAAGACACCCGCACATCAAGATGATAAACTTATAATTTAATGGGCGTCCCTCTCATTCAAACAACTGCTTCGGCCAAAAATGCTGTGGTCGTTAAATCATATAACTGCCGCCGGTTACGGGCAGGTATTCTCCGCTCAGATAATCCGATAGCGATGAGGCTAAAAAGACCACCGCGCCAGCGATGTCTTGCGGCAGGCCCAGTCGCCTGAGGGGCGTGATGGCGGCCACCTGCTCGTGCATTTCTTTGGGCTGGCCGGCGGTGGCATCGGTCAGGGTCAGACCCGGGCCGATCACATTGACGGTAATCCCGGCCGGGCCCAGCTCGGAGGCCATGACCTTGGCCATGCTGTCCATGGCTGACTTGGCGGCGGCATGGGCCGCAAAACCATAGCCGGGAAAACGCGACAATGAGCTGCTGATCAATATCAGCTTGCCGGATTTCCGGCCGAGCATATCTTTCAAAACGGCCTGAGAGCAGTTATACAGGGCCTTCATTTCCCCCATGAATTTGGCTTCCATCTCATCCCATGTCAGCTCCACGAAAGGTTTGATTGGAAAATTGATGTTGGCGTTATTGACCAGAATGTCGATTTGACCGAATTCCCTGACGGCAGCTTCCACCATGGCATCCACCGCACCGCGGTCCCTGACGTCCGCCTGGAAAACCATCCCGCGGCCGCCTTTGCCCTTGATCCCATCGAGCACCGCCTCGGCCTTGTCTTTGCTGTTGATGTAATTGACGATCACAGCCGCGCCGTGATGCGCCAGGGCCGTTGCCGACGCGGCCCCGATTCCGCGACTGGCCCCGGTGATCAGCGCCACTTTATCCTTGAGTCCGAGTTCCATGGTCTTTGCCTCCCCTTTCAAAAAAGATTGCGCATATGCCTAAATCTCTTTAGGACGTACACGGATTCTTATCATTCTGCGACGCGTATCGCAACAGGGTGGATTCAACTGATGAGAACGAAGCAGGAGAAACTTATAATTTAATGGGCGTCCCCTTGATTATCCGGTTCTTAAAGCCTCGTTCGCGGCTATTTAACTTGACATTGAAAAGCGTTCCATAATATTTAAAGGTCATTACGGCGCTCAACCGGAGCTCAATCTCTTATTCAAAGTAGATTGATAATTTCATCTCTGCTCTTCCTCGCTGTCGTTGAATCGACTTTCGCCCTCTGAATTCTATTTTTCAAGACCAAAACAAATTCTCATTTTTTCTAAACTTTTGCCTGACAGTTTAGTAGGAGGTTAGTTGCATAAACCACTCAAAATTTGCCTGCCCTGCTTCCGACAGAAAGAGATTTTCTGCCGGAAGCGATAGAACAAGCCTCTTAAAAATGAACCTCATTACAACGGTCAAACTTCAGATGGAGATGAAAAATGAAAACAGCAACTAAGTATTTGAGTCTCACCATCACCTTGACCTTCCTGATCAACTTTCCCGTCGCCCTGGTTATCCCGCTTCCAGCGTCGGCTGATGAAACAGTTGGCTTTCCTGAATCCCATAAGCAGTTTCTTGGAGCCAGTTCTTACCGGGCCATTTTTGGATTTAACACCGGCACTTCTGCTCAGAGCTTTTTATCTCCCGGCAAAGCG
>JASFIG010000253.1:0-7084 GCA_050122795.1 Desulfobacterales bacterium | reverse complement strand
TTAGATTATCTGGTCAAGCCTTTCGACCCCGAAACGCTGGTCCCCATGGTTTTGCAAACATACCAAAATCTTGCAGTGGTTGAAGGACGACAGATCGAAGTCAGTGCGCTGGTGCTTTGTGGCGGTACCCGCTTTTTTGACCCGGCCACGGGGAAAAACACCTTCGGTTACAAAACATTTCCAAACGTGGTGACCAGCCTGGAGTTTGAGCGCATGTTAAGTGGTACCGGGCCCTATGCGGGGCGGTTGGTGCGCCCGTCGGATGGCAAGCCGGTTCGGCGATTGGCCTGGATCCAATGTGTGGGGTCCCGTGATATCCAAATGGAGGCTGATTTTTGCTCCAACGTATGCTGCATGTTTGCCATCAAGGAAGCGCTGCTGGCCAAAGAGAAAATCAATCCGGATTTAGAGGCGACCATTTTCTATATGGACATGCGGACATTCGACAAATCCTTTCAGCGTTACCGCGACGAAGCCGAAACGCGTCACGGGATCCGTTTTGAAAGAGGGCGGGTCCACTCGGTGGTGCCGGATCTCAGCAGTGGTGATCTTCTTTTGCGGAGTGTGGATATCTGCGGCCAATCCCGTGAGGCCTCTTTTGACATGGTGATCCTCAGCGTCGGGCAGCGGCCGGCTGAAGGCATCCCGGAACTCATTGATATGTTAGGCCTTGAACAAAATCCTTGGGGATTCGGGCAAATCGAGCCCTTTTCTTTGACGCGCACCGATCAGAGCGGGATTTTGTTGGGCGGATCTTTTGCCGGCCTCAAAGACATCGGTGATTCGGTTACCCAGGCATCGGCGGCCGCGTTAAACGCCTCACGCGTGATCCACGCCGCCGGAGGCAGCCTGGCTCTGGAGTCGCCGCCGGCTGCACCGGCAGCTGATGCCATGCGAGAGCCGCCCAGGATCCTGGTGATGGTTTGCTCTTGTGGAGAGCGGTTGGCGCAATGGATCGACCCTCAAGAATTAACCCAACACCTGACAGCCGATCCGTTGGTTGAACGCGTCGAATTTCTGGAGCAGATCTGCACCGCCACCGAATGGGAACGCCTTGTAGAGCTGGTGCAGACCAACAAACCGAATCGTCTTTTGATAGGAGCCTGTCTTCCCTACGTTTATAAGCGTAAACTTCAGGAGTTGGGTGGACAGGTGGGACTGGATCCGGCCCTGATGGAAGTGGTGGATCTCAATGCGGTGTGGACCCTGCAGAATGCGGAATCAACTGATAAGCAATTCATTTATCAAGGCATTATTTCAAAATTGGAAATGGGCCTGGCTAAACTCAAGTGGGCGAATCCGGAAGGTGTGGCCACCATCCCGACCACTCAAAGAGCACTGGTTGTCGGTGGGGGCATTGCCGGCATGACGGCTGCCCTGGCAATTGCCGACCATGGCTTTGAAGTCGATCTTGTGGAACAAGCGCAACATCTGGGTGGAAACCTGACCTGGTTGCAGAAATCCCTGGAAGGGTATCCCACCAAGCCATTGTTTGAGGAAAATTGTGCCCTGGTTGAAAAGCATCCCAGGGTCACTGTACGAACGGAATCGCGGGTGATTTATACCGGTGGTGAAGTCGGAAATTTTGAAACGACGCTGGAAGGACCCGATAACACCGCGCACACCCTGAAACATGGTGTCACCATTTTGGCGACCGGGGGAACAGAGGCCACTACGACATCTTACGGTTATGAAACCAGCCCGGCAATTGTTACGCAGAAAGAATTTGAACAACAACTGTCCGACAACAGCCTCGATCCCCAGCAACTGAATTCGGTGGTCATGATACAATGTGTCGATTCCCGCGAGGAACCGCGCAATTATTGCAGTCGCGTATGCTGCGCGAATGCATTGAAACAAGCTCTTTATCTCAAGGAGCACCACCCGGAGATGTCGATTTATATTCTGTACCGGGACCTGATGGCTTACGGATTCAGTGAGACCTACTACACTCAGGCCCGCAAAGCGAATGTGATCTTTATTCAGTATCGTGTTGATGAAAAACCTGTCGTTCAAGCTGCAAAAGACGGCGTTGAAGTAACGGTGCTGGAGCCGATCATCGGCCAACACCTGAAAATCAAGTCGGATCTCTTAATACTGGCCACCGGTATCGTTCCCAACCTGCCGCAAGAGCTGGTGGAAATGTGTGGCGCAGCCGTTGATCAGGATGGCTTTTTCCGTGAGGCCGAATCCAAATGGAGACCGGTCGATTCTTTAAAGGAGGGGGTGTTTGCCTGTGGCCTGGCCCACTCGCCCCGCAATATCGCCGAAAGTATTACCACTGCCGAGGCAGCAGCGCAGCGGGCGTTGAGAATACTGGCCCGCGAGCGCGTGCCGGCAGGCAAAGTGGTGGCATCCGTTCGCCATAGCCTCTGCAGCTTATGTGAACGATGCATCGACGCCTGCCCATACGGCGCCCGCACAGTCGATGATGATCTTGAAAGGGTGCGGGTCAACCCCGCCATGTGCCAGGGGTGCGGTATCTGTGCGGCGGTCTGCCCGAACAGTGCATCAATCCTGGAGGGTTTCAAAGGTCAGCAGATGCTTGAAATGATTGATGTCGCTGTCGGTTAAGTTTGCAGAGCTTAAGAAAATGAAAAATCTATTTGAAAAAATTCGACGCAGCCTGGCCTCCAAGCTGATTTTAACGGTGGGATTGACGCTTTTAGTGACCATTACCACCTGGGCGTATTTTAACATTGATTACCAGGAGACCAAGCTGATGAAAAATGTTGTCGTGGGGACCGACCGCTTAACCACCACGATTAAGCTGGGGACCCATTATGCCATGATGCTGAATTCACGGGATGAAATCAACCAGATCATCAATAACATTGGTCGGCAAAAAGAAATCGAAACCATTCGGATATATAACAAAGAGGGTCAAATTAAATTTTCAAACCAACCGGCCGAGCTCGAGACCAAAACCAATATCAAGGATGAAGCCTGCTATATCTGTCACCGCTCCGAACCGCCGCTGTCTGAACTGGGACTGGATGAGCGCACCCGCATATTTACGTCGCAGCAAGGGTATCGCCTGCTGGGCATTATTAGCCCCATTTGCAACGAGGAGGGCTGTGCAACAGATGCCTGCCACGTGCATCCCCAGGATAAAAAGATCCTGGGCGCACTCGATGTGGTTGTTTCACTGGAAGACACGGATACAGAGCTTTTTTTGGCTAAGAAAGGGGCGATCTTTTTGGCCGGGGGCATATTTCTGGTGACATCGGCCATCATCTTTCTTTTCCAATTGCGCTTTGTCACCCGGCCGATTCGCAAACTCATCGGCGGAACCCGGCGGATCGCCAAAGGCGAATATCAAAGCACGGTCGATATCCACCAGGACGATGAAATGGGGCAGCTGGCAGGCGCCATCGAGCAGATGAGTGAAAAGATTGCCGGGAAGCAGGCTGAGCTCAATAAACAAAGAAATGAATACCAGACCCTTTTTGAACGGGCACCCTGTCTCATTACCGTTCAGGATCGGAATTTCAAGTTACTCCGATTCAATCGCGAATTTGCCGAGCGCTTTGATTCCCGCCCCGGCCAGTACTGCTATGAAGCCTATAAAGGCCGCAGCGAGAAATGTTTAAATTGCCCGGTCGAACGCACATTTAACGACGGCCAAATCCACAATGGGGAAGAAACGGGCATCGATAAAGACGGCACAATGATGCATTGGATGTTGAGAACATCACCTATTTTCAATACACAGGGTGAGATAGTTGCGGCCATGGAGATGAGTGTGGATATCACCCACCGGCGGCAGCTAGAAGATGAGCTGGAAAAATCAGAAAAGAAATATCACGAAATTTTTAACCACATACCCAATCCGGTGTTTGTCCTGGATGCGGATTCGCTTGAAATTATCGACTGCAACGATAGTGTTGAACCGGTCTATGGGTTAAGCAAAGATGAGGTCATTCAGGGTTCATTCATGGATCTTTTCGCGCCGGATGATAAGGATCCATATAAGGCGAAGATAAAAACCTCGGCCGTCATTAACCGGGTTAAGCATTTAAACAAGCAGGGGAAATTCTTATTCGTTAATATCCGGATCTCGCCGGCGGAGTACCCGGGAAAAAAGGTGCTTCTGGTCACGATCAGTGATATTACCCAGCGGCTTGAAACCGAGCAGCAACTCATCCAGGCCAGCAAAATGGCAACCCTCGGTGAGATGGCAACCGGTGTCGCCCATGAACTCAACCAACCCCTGTCGGTCATTAAAACCGCCAGCAGCTTTTCCATAAAAAAGCTAAATAAAAAGGAAGCCATCGGCGCTGAAACCTTATTTAACCTTTTAAACAAGATCGACGGCAATGTCGATCGCGCCACTAAAATTATCAATCACATGCGACAATTTGCGCGCAAGTCCGACTTGGATTTTGAAAAGGTCCAGGTCAACGACGTCATGCGCAGGGCTTTTGAGATTTTCAGTCAGCAATTGATACTCAGGGGGATTAACGTCATCTGGGATCTCGAACGCGAGTTACCAAAAATCAATGCGGATCCCAGTCGCCTGGAGCAGGTTTTTATCAACATCCTGATAAACGCCAGAGATGCGATCGAGGAACGCTGGGGGCCGGAGGAGAGTGAAAAGGTGGACAAGAAAATCGTCCTCAAAACAAGGCGTGTCAAAGACGTCGTCATCAGCGAAGTCTGCGATACCGGAATGGGTATTCCGGAATCCATCAAAGACAAGATCTTCGAACCGTTTTTTACGACCAAAGAGGTTGGCAAGGGCACCGGTCTGGGGTTGTCCATCAGTTATGGCATCATCAAAGACTGCGGTGGCAGCATACGCGTAAAACCGAACACCCCTGAAGGTGCCTGTTTTAGAATTAAATTTCCAATTCCCACGGCAAACCATGGAAAATAAAATCTTATTAGTTGATGACGAAAAAGATATCCGCGAGATCCTCAGTTTGGCGCTTGTCGATATGGGGTACAGGGTACTGGAAGCGCAAAACGGGGTCGAAGCATTGCGGATATTCAAAGAGACGCGACCGGCGCTTGTGTTGACGGATATCAAAATGCCCGGCATGGACGGCATCGAGCTGTTGCAGAAGATCAAGCGTGAAAATCCAGAAACCGAAGTGGTGATGATCACCGGCCATGGCGACATGGATCTGGCCATTAAAAGCCTTAAATTTGAAGCGACCGACTTTATCACCAAACCGATAAATGTCGATGCCCTCGAAATTTCCTTACAACGGGCTCAGGATAAAATCCTCATCCGCAAACAGCTCAAGGAATATACGCAGAGCCTGGAAAAGCTCATTCAGGAAAAGACCGCCTTACAGGATCATCTTTCCTCACTGGGCCTCATGATCAGCTCCATCTCTCACGGGATAAAAGGACTGTTAACCGGCCTGGATGGCGGCATGTATTTGCTGGATTCGGGGTTGGCTCAAAAAGACCAGGACCGCATCAAAGAGGGATGGGATGCCGTCAAGCAGATGGTAGAGCGTGTTCGTAAGATGGTTCTGGATATCCTTTTCTATGCCAAGGAAAGAGATTTGAAATGGGAGCGTATCAATGCGCTCAGCTTTGCAGAGGAGATTGCCAGATTACTGGAGCCGAAGCTTGCGGATCAAGAAATTGAGTTTGAAAAAAAGTTTGACCGCAAAATCGGCGAATTTGAGGTTGACGCTGGATACATTCATTCCGCGCTGTTCAACATTTTAGAAAATGCTGTGGATGCCTGTGTGCTGGATAAAAAAAATAAGGCACCTAAAATTTCTTTTCGCGTCGGACAAGATAAAGATCACATCGATTTTGAGGTTATTGACAATGGTATCGGCATGGATTCCGAGACTCAGGCCAAAATCTTCACGCCTTTCTTTTCCGCTAAAGGGGAGAAAGGGACCGGGCTGGGCCTGTTCATTGCCAATAAGATCATTGAGCAGCACGGGGGCCATATATCGGTCAAATCAACCCTTGGCAAAGGAACCTGCTTCAGGATCACAATTCCTAAAATCATGTCGCCATCCGTCAAAATGAAAAGCGATAGAATTGCTATGGGTTAAAATTGGCTGCGGTAGATATTCCTTCCTTTATGGTGAATTTTCCCGTTCCTCTTTATCCGACAGCGCTTGTCACATCTTACAGAAGATGATGCCAATGCGGACTGTATGCGGTATCTTTTGATTGAATTTTTGACAACCCTGATTTCTGTAGTATCCTATGATTATTACGTAACCTCAAAGTGGACCGCAAATTCTTGACTTATATCAATTGTGTTTCTTGAGGACCGGTATAAGATAAAAACAGGAGCCAATTGTATGGACAAACAGCGCAATAAACAAGATGCGTGCAAAATAGATTTCCACGATCTGAGCTCGATCAAAGCCCGCTTACCCGAAATTGCCGAAAACATCATTCAAAGCTGCACCGATCAAGAGTGCTATACGCATGTCGATTACGAGCCGATTCCATCCAAAGAAGGTGTTATTGAGATCATCAATCGTCTCAGAGAGATTCTTTTTCCGGGATATTTCAGCCGGGATAAGATTGATCCGGCCAATTTGAAATACGCTGTCGGACAATCTGCAACTTCCCTGTTTGATCTACTTTCTGAACAGATCTGTCGCAGCATCCGGCATGATTGTTTGCGCTATGATCAACCCTGCAGTGAATGTGATGAACAGGGATATCGATTGTCTCTTCAGTTTTTGGAAGCCATTCCGACACTTCGCAAAGCGCTATCAGCCGATGTGCGTGCAACCTATGACGGTGACCCGGCGGCCAAAAGCTTCGACGAGGTCATTTTCAGCTATCCGGGAATATTTGCCATCACCGTCTATCGCATTGCCCATCTTCTGTTGAATTTAGAAGTGCCGCTGCTGCCGCGGATTATGACCGAATACGCCCACAGCACGACCGGCATCGATATCCACCCGGCCGCTAAAATCGGAAAATGTTTTGTGATCGATCACGGAACCGGTGTGGTTATCGGCGAGACCACTGAAATCGGCAATAACGTCCGAATTTATCAAGGTGTAACCCTGGGTGCCTTATCCATTCCCAAGGGCGCCAGTGATGAATTCAGAGGAAAGAAGCGTCATCCAACGATCGAAGATGA
>JASFIG010000252.1:0-7159 GCA_050122795.1 Desulfobacterales bacterium | reverse complement strand
TGCCAGTCCCGGCATCCCGCTGACGTCTTCGGCAATCGAGATGGCATCCGGACGGACTGCATGAATGACTTCATTGGCCAGCGCCAGATAAACCAGAGCATCCTCGTCCACCTGATCATTGAAATAGTCATCGTAGGATCTAAAGGCCTTACTCAGGCCGTGGTGCAGATACAGCATACTGGTGATACCGTCGAAGCGAAACCCATCCAGTTGATATTCATCCAGCCAAAAGCGACAGTTGGACAGCAGAAAGTGCAGCACCTGATACTTGCCGTAATCAAAGCAGCGCGAGTCCCACAGCTCGTGGCGACCCCGCGGTCCCTCATGAAAATACTGATACAGGGTGCCGTCAAAGCGGCTGAGGCCTTCCACTTCGTTTGAGACCGCATGGGAATGAATCAGATCCATAAAAACGGCCAGCCCGGATGCGTGGGCTGCGTCAATGAGGGCCTTGAGATCTTCGGGGTTACCGAATCGTGAAGATGCCGCAAAGAAGCTGGACACCTGGTAGCCGAACGAGCCGTAATAGGGGTGCTCCGGAATGGCCATGATTTGAAGGGTGTTGTATCCGGAGGCGGCCACCCGGGGCAGGATATGCTCGGTAAATTCCGAATACGAGCCGATTTTGCCCTCTTCCTGGGCCATGCCGATGTGAACTTCATAAATCAGGGGAGCGTCAAACGTGCGTTTGAAGTTTTTGCTCTGCCACTGATAAGGTGACTCCGGCCGCCAGACCTGGGCGTTGAAAATGAGTGAGCCGGGATCCTGGACCACGCGCCGGGCGAATGCGGGAATGCGATCTCCCTGGCCGCCGGGCCAGTGGACGCGCAGGCGGTACAGGTCAGCGTGCTGAAGCCTCTCGACGGGCAGGTGAATTTCCCAGACGCCTTCCGGGCCGGGCTTGAGGGCAAAGTCTTCTTTTTCCTGCCAGCCGGACATATCGCCGATCAAAAACACGGCAGAGGCGTTGGGTGCCCACTCGCGAAAAACCCAGTGATCCACATCAAAATGCAGACCGAAATATTCGTGTCCGGAAGCAACGTCTGCCAGAGATGCGTGTCCCCGGGTCAACCGCTGCCGGGTCTGGGCAATTTTTTTCAGGCGCCGGTAAATGACATTCTGATAGGGTTCTAAATAGGGGTCGCTTTTCAGCAGACGCTCGAGCGCCGACTTGATCGGATCTTGCTGCTGACCATCAAATTCGTTTGTCGTCATCTGGAAAACTCCGGTTGAATAGCGCTCATCGTTACGGCACCACGAAAAACACGAAGATCATGAAGGTCCGTGAGTACAAATTCAACGTCTCTCTGCATGTCCTTCGGAAGCTTCGTGGTTTAAAGAGCGCAACTCGGTCTTTGTGCATAACCGTGATAATGCTTTTACCTTTCCGGATTGAAACTGGCCCTGCAAGCGTCCGGATTGGGCATATTTTCAACGATCAGCGGGCGCTCGAGCATGCGTTCGTAAAGCCCAATGTATTCGCGTGCCGTATGGGCGTGGGTGAAGGTTTCGGCACTTTCTTTCATAATGCGCCTGATTTGTTGATTTTTGATTGTTTTCGGCAGGTTGTAAAAATTCATGGCCTGCTCGATGGCCCAAAAAAGGCCATTGGAATCGAAGGTCTCAAACAAAAAACCGTTTCCCCGGTCTTCGATCGGGTCCAGGTCAGCAATGGTATCGTGGATCCCACCGGTGTCGTGGGCGACCGGCAGGGCGCCGTAAATGGGGGCGATCATCTGGGGCAATCCACAGGGCTCAAAACTTGAGGGCATCAGGATAAAATCGGCGGCAGCGTATGCCAGGTGCTCCAGACGGAAATCAAAATCGCAAATAGCGACGCGTTTCTTAATTTTATGAAAATCTATAATATCTCGGAAAACCCGCTGATAATCGCCATTGGCCACAAAGATAATTTGCAAATTTTGTTGCCAGTAGGTTGAAAGGACCTTGTACAGGATGTCTGCCAGCAAATGACAGCCCTTTTGAATTGGATCCAGGCGCGACGGCCAGAAAAAGACCGGAGCCGCATCATCCTCAATGAGTCCCAATTTTTTTTGCAGAAAGACTTTATTGGCTTTTTTGCCGGAAACAAAATTCTTGGAATGGTAATTTTGTACCAGTTCCCGGTCACTGGCAGGTTCAAAAGACGGATCGGGCGCATTGAGTATGCCCGCAGCGCAGTTGGCATTGACTTTATTGGCCAGCTCCTGTTTGAGCGGGGAGTAGACAAAATCATGCCGTCCGTTGATGATTTCTTTTAAAAAATTAGGGCTGACCACATTGACGAAGTGGGCGGCAAATACTCCGCTGGTCAGCAAATCCACCGGATTGGTTTCGCGGGCCTCTTCGTAGTGGTCGGCCATGTTTTCAAAATATAAATTTTGCCAGAAATAGGCCGCATCGATGCCACGGTCTTCGATATATGCCAGGGTGGTTTTAACCGTATGCACATTGTGAATGGTGAAAAGACAGGGGATGCCCATCTGGCGGGCCATGGCCGGAACCAGACCGGTCATCCAGTCGTTGCAGTGAATAAGGTCGGGCTGCACCCGGGGAACGATGTTGTTGATCACCTCCCGCTGAAATGCCAATGCCATCTTGATATTTTCCTCACCATATGCAGAATACACACGGTTGATGTAATAAAAGGCGCGATCCTCGGCCAGGTGGATGCGGTCATCAGGCATTTTTCTGCGGATCGTCCGAAATTCCTTTTGTAAAACCGGCGCCAGACCGTCGCTGAAAATAGCGCGATAGTCCGGTATGGCCACATGCACGTCAGCGCCCTGCTCAAACAGGGCCGTCACCAGCGCGGCCGACACATCGGCCAGCCCGCCGGCTTTGGCCGTAAAAAATGAGGCCAACCCGCCCATGCGGTCCGGCAGGTAGGTCACTTCGGGGGTGACCACCAGAACCCGCGGGTTGCACGGCACATCTACCATCTGAATGGCACCTTTCTTATTCTAGCGAGCAATAGTTGTGATGGGGCTGATATCCTTAAAATGAATTCGTAAATCCGAAGCACGAAATCCGAAACACGAAACAATTTCAAAATCACAAAACCAAATGCTCCAAACTCGTTTTGAATTTTTGTCATTTGATATTTGGATTTGTTTCGAATTTATACAGCTCGCGATGGCGAACTATTTAGAATATGGAATTAAGAGCTTCTTTAATCCTATTTTTTAGGCCCATGTTAAAAGTCCGGGGGTCGATTTTACGCGCTCATCACCCCGGGGCGTGACACGCACAGTAAATCCGAAGCGACCTGAACTCTGGCAGTTTAAAGAGCAGCCATACAGATATTGCCCGTTGCCGTTGTCTTCCACAACGCGCATCGACTCTGATTTACTGGCATCCAGATCCTCTAAAGATTTCATCTGGCCGTAGTAAAGCTCAACATCGACCTCATCGGGTCTGAGCTCGGCCAGGGTGACCTGCGATGTGATTTCGAATTTTTCACCTACCCGGCAGGGGCCCTGGGCGTGTCTGACCGGTGAGCTGATTTCAATATGTTGCCAGAGGGAGCGCAGCCGGCTGATCTGAGCGGTCAGCTTTTTCGCTTCTGCGGACATGTTGGCAAGCAATTCATCATAGCGTCTGGCAGCCGGAATATAGAAGCGATTTTCATACTCGGCCACCATGCGAAGGCTGCAAAACTTTTCCATCGCCATTTTCATCGTTGCTTTCATCATTTTTAACCAGCTGCCGGGGATATCGCCGTTTTTGCGATCGTAAAAAAGGGGGATGACTTCATTTTCCAGAACATTATAAAGTGCCTGGCTTTCAACGGCATCCTGATAGTCGCGATCTTCGTACTCCTCGCCGTTTCCGATGCGCCAGCCCCTTTCCGCGCTATATCCTTCACACCACCACCCGTCGAGAATACTGACATTTAACACCCCGTTAATGGCGGCTTTCATACCGGATGTGCCGCAGGCTTCCAGCGGTCGCCGGGGCGTATTCAGCCATACATCGGCGCCCTGCAGCAGATGGCGGGCCAGATGCATATCGTAATCTTCCAGAAAAACAATTCGATCACGAAGCTCCACTTTACTGGCATAATGAAACAGCTGTTTGATGAGGTCCTTGCCCTCGTCGTCTTTCGGGTGGGCCTTGCCGGCGAAGATAAACTGGACCGGATATCGTTGCGAGTTTACAATCGCTTCCAGCCGCTGTGGATCCTGAAAAAGCAAATAGGCGCGCTTATAGGTTGCAAACCGTCGGGCAAAAGCGATGGTCAGCACGTTGGGGTCCAATACCGATTCAAGGGCCTCAATCACATTGCGCGGTGCATTGCGGCGCGCATATTGTTTAACCAGTTGCTCCCGGCAGGTGCGCACCAGACGGGAGCGGTTCATCTCATGACTGCGCCATAGTTCCTCGTCGTAAATATCGTCTATGTGATTGATATTTTCCGGTTTGCGGGAGCTCATATACCAATCCGGTCCGAGATAGCGCCCGAATAGATTGGCAAATTCCTGTGAAATGAATGATGAAATATGAATACCGTTGGTAATATGGGATATGGGGACCTCTTCGACCGGTCGATGCGGCCAGACATGTGACCACATGCGCCGGGCCACAGAGCCGTGCAAGTGGCTGACACCGTTGCAATGGGATGCCATATGCAATCCCAGAATGAACATCGACAAGGGTGTGTTGGCAGGAGATCCGGCAGTTTGCCCCCATGACAATATTTCTGTCGCCGACACCCCCAACTTCTCTTCCAGCGGCTTTAGGTACGGCAGCACGTGTTCGGCCGGAAATTCATCATGTCCCGCAGCAACCGGTGTATGGGTGGTAAAGACAGTTGTGCGCGGCACGATTTCTATGGCGGTTTTAAGATCAATCTTCTGTTCGGCCATTATGAGGGCCAGACGTTCCAGGCTGGCAAAGGCAGAATGCCCCTCGTTCATATGCAGAACCTTTACCTGCATGTTCATTTTTTCCAGCGCCCGCATTCCGCCGATTCCCAGCAGCACCTCCTGGGCCAGACGTGTTTTCTGATCACCGGCGTAGAGCCTGGATGTCATCTCACGGTACGGCAGGGGGTTTTCGAGAATATTGGTGTCCAGCAGGTAAAGCGGTATGCGGCCGATCATCATTTTCCAGACAACCGCCTGGATGGGGCCTTCCGGCCCGATCACCGAGACGCGTAATTCGTTATTGTTTGCGTCTCGTACCCGATCGACCGGAAGATCATAAATGTCGGTTTCCGGGTAGGCTTCCTGCTGCCATCCGTCCGGATCGAGATACTGGCGAAAATAGCCGCGGCGATACATCAGCCCCACACCGATCAGCGGCAGATTCAAATTGGAGGCCGATTTCAAATGATCGCCGGCCAAAATACCAAGGCCGCCTGCAAACAGCGGCAGGCTCTCATGAATGCCAAATTCCATGGAAAAATAGGCAACCGTGTCTCCAGGCTCCAGGGCCGGTTGAGAGCGCTCGGCCGAATCCAGAACCCGGCTTTGAAATTGTTCTTTCACGCCTTTTAGATGGGCAAGAAAGCCTTTGTCTTTTGACAGTTTTTCAAAACGACTCTGTGAAATTTTCGACAGGAAGAAAATCGGATTGCGATTGGCTTCAACCCAAAGCGGTGGATCCATACGCCGAAAAAGCTCGATGGCGTCCTTATTCCAGCACCACCACATGTTGTGCGAGAGGGTTTCAAGAAATTGAAGCGGTTTGGGTATACTGGGAACCACCTGAAATGTTTGAAAATTTTTCATATGATACGAATCCTTAATATATTATACGGCCGACAAGGCCGACAAACGTCCTTGGCATGCAGGTAACACCTGCAATTGAGTTACAGAAGAATAAAGCCTAACGCCTCAAAAATCAATATATCCTTTATGTCAAATTCTTATTGTCACTATCAGTTCGGTTGATTTAATGAATTAAGATGATTTCCCGGCGCCATAATTCACAAACATCAAATCTCAAATAACAAATAGCAAACAAATCACAATGATCAAAATTCAAAATCCCAAACGTTTGGATCATTGGACAGTTGAAATTTGGGATTTATTTGTAATTTGGTGCTTGAGATTTTTCCTTTTTTATTTGATTTTAAGCCAGACCCGTAGCAACTCACTGGCCCCCCAGGCCTGCGCATCACATCCGCCCGGTGTGTGCGGATAATCGCCGTCTAATACCTCCGGAACATGACCCAGGCAGCCATGCTCTAAGAGAAGCGCTCCGCTGGATAGCCAGGCCAAAGCGGTTGCTTGGCCTTCTTCACCGTAGGTCATGGCCCATGCTTCACAAAAGGAAGGAAACGGCCAGGTCCAGGCCGTGCCGTTATGATAGGCGGGCTTGCGCCGGGTGTCTTCATCACCTTCATATTTTCCCCAGTAAGGATGGCGGGGATCATTGATCAGAGCTCCCTGGTGTATGATTTTAATCTCATGCTGCACCGGCCGGTCGGCCAGGCTCCGAATGGCGCCCGGCACCAGAAGTGTTTCACAGGCAGCCAGAATATCCCGGCACTTGTCCTTATCCGTGATGGCGTCCAGGGTGATGGCCAGAAGCTGGTTGGGGCGCAGGGCGTCATCGGCGACGGCATAACGGGCCGCCTGACCGGGAGCTGCGTGCAGACAATCCGACAAGAATGCGGTTGGCGGCTGCCAGAAATACGTCAGGATCGCTTCTTGAACCTGTTGGGCCAGTTGCTGCCAATTTGAGCGGGATTCAGCTGAGTCGATTTCAGCCAGAAAGCGCAGGGCTGCATACCATAAGGCCTGGATTTCGATCGGGTAGCCCTGACGGGGCGTGCCGGCCGGGTGGTTGGTGTCCATCCAGCTGAAATGGGTCGGGCTGAAAATCAATCCCGATTCCGGGTCCATGTGCACGCCGTTAAGTGCGCCCCTTTTTAAGGATTGACCGATGGACAGCAGGATCTGCCGCATTGAGCGTCCGCCACAATCCGTTTCCAGCAATGCGTCATCAGCCTTCGCGCGGACCCAATCAGCGCTGGCGGTTATCAGCCAGAGCGGTGCGTCGGAAGTGCTGCGATTGGCGTCATTTTCGGCCTGAATCATGTTCGGCAGGGTACCGTCTTTTTCAAAGCGCGCAAATTGGATGAGAATATCGCGGGCCTGCTCTGCTTTTCCGGCGGCCACCAGCCCGCGCACAAAAATTAAAGCATCCC
>JASFIG010000251.1:0-7206 GCA_050122795.1 Desulfobacterales bacterium | reverse complement strand
GTCGCAATTGTCTTTCTCATGGCATTTTTCTCCTATGGTTGTTTTATTGGAGTAATGGAGTATTGATCATTGCGGATTTCAGATTTCGGATTGCGGATTATTCGGATGTCCATATAGCGGATTTCAGATTTCGGATTCATAGAATAACCAATAACCAATAACTTGTTATCAGTCATTTATCTTTTTTTCTGACCTCTGACCTCTGACCTCCGTCCTCTGGCTTCAAGATAATGCGCACATCGACAACGCTGACGCCTTTTTGATGCACAATGACCGGATTCAGATCCATCTCCTGGATTTGAGGATAAGATTCAACGATATCCGAACACAGGACCACTAGACGCCGCAGGGCCTTTGTGTCCAGCGCTGGGGTCCCCCGCGCGCCGTCTAATATAGGATAGGATTTGGTCTCCGTGATCATTTTGCGGGTTTCTGTCGGCGAAATTGGCAGCACCCGGAAAGCCACATCCTGTATAAGTTCAACCATGATACCACCCAGGCCATACATGATCACCGGCCCGAACTGGTCGTCGATTTTGGTTCCGATGATCACTTCGACGCCTTCAGCGGCCATGGGAGATACCAGAACCCCGCGGATATCGGCTTTGGGGTTATATTTTTTGCTGTTTTTGATGATGTCGCGATAGGCCGCCCGGATGTCTTTTTCGGTATTGAGCTTAATACGTACACCGCCGGCATCGCTTTTGTGCAAAATGTCAGGCGAAACAATTTTGAGGGCCACATCGGTTTTCAGATCAAGGGCGTATTGCACGGCCTCATCAACGCTTTGCACCAGGCGATCCCGCGATACGGCGGCCCCGTGAATTTCGAATAATTTTTTGCCTTCATGTTCGAGCAGTGCATGGCGTCCTTCCTTGAGAGCCATTTTAATGATCTTATTGCCTTCAGGCTTGGCTTTGGCTTTCCAATTCATCTCAAAGGTTTTTTTGCCGTGGTAGCGGGTTAGATAGCTGCCGTACTCTGCCAGGACGGCAATACATTTTGAAGATACATCCAGGGAATCGTAAACCGGGATATTGTAATATCGTAAAAGATCCAGGGCATGGGGTTTTTCATGGTTGTAAAGACTGTGAAGCACAATCGGCTTGTGGCGCTTTTTGATGAGCTTGCCCATGCGGTGGGCGGCATCTTCTTCCATTAAAGCCAGGCTTTCGGCAAAACGAATGCCATACCCTCCGAAAAGTCCAACAATTAAGAGACCACCGACATCCGGATCTTTGAGGATGATCTCAGCACAATCGGCAAAGACCGATGGATCTGCATCCGTGCCGCCGGCCACATCAACCGGGTTGGGCACTGAGGCGGCGGCCGGCAGGATCGCTTTGAGCCGGGCCTGGGTTTTGGGACTCAATTCGGGCAGTTCGATACCAAGGTCGGTTAGAATGTCGGCGGCAATGGTAGCGTGTCCGCCGCCGTCTGCCAGGATGGCGACTTTGTTGTTTTTGATGGGCGGGAGGCTCGAAAGTGTTTCGGCAGCCGGGAAAAGCTCATCGGAATTTTCGATCACAACAATCCCGGCGCGCCGAAAAGCCCCTCTAGCGACCTCGGACATGCCAGCCAGGGCGCCGGTATGTGACCCGGCCGATCGCTTACCGGTGGCAGAGCGCCCGCTTTTGAGCAGGATGATCGGTTTTTCCAGGGTTGTTTTCTGGGCCTGCTGCAAAAACTCCCGGCCCTTGCGCATGCCCTCCACATACATCAAAATAGCCCGGGTATCCGGGTCCTGCCGAAAAAATTCAAGGTATTCATGAAACTTGATGTCGGCTTCATTGCCGACCCCGACGTAGTAAGAAAATCCTTTGCGACTCTTGATTTTGGCTTCGGTAATCAGCGTTAGCGCCATATTGCCGCTCTGGGTCAGCAAGGCGATATCTCCCCGGGGGGCGTCCTTCAAACCCACCAGGTTTAGATTGTCCTTGAGGTTGAGCATGCCGGAGGTATTGGGGCCGACCAGGCGGATATTGTGTTTTTTAGCCGCCGCCACCATTTCGTCTTCCAGCTTGCGGCCATCTGTGCCGATTTCACCGAATCCGCCGGCCAGCACCACCGCACCCTTGACACCTTTTTTGCCGCAATCGGCCAGCACAGACGGCAGCGTTTTGGCGGGTGTTGCCACCAGAGCAACATCAACCGTCTCGGCAATGTCAGCCACGTTCGGGTAGCATTTAAATCCCAGGATGCTTTTTTCCTTGGGATTAACCGGATAGATTTTACCCTCGTATTTTTCGTCCAAAAGGGTCCGGATGGCTTGGTAGCCACGTTTGGTCTCATTTTTGGAGGCGCCGATGATGGCCACCGATTCAGCATTAAAAATGCGGTCTAAGGACATTGAACCTCCTTTTTCAGGTTCAAAGGTTCAGAGGTTCAGGGTTCAAGGTTTCCGGATGCACATACAACCCAGAACCCAGAACGGTGAACCCAGAACCTATGAACTTACTTCTTCTTGCGCTCCGCAAAGGCCTGAAGTGATTCCTGGCGTTCTTTGGTAGAGACACAGGTCAAACAGGCTTCGATTTCAAAATCCATCAGGGCATCGAGACTGATCCCGCTTTGGGCCATCTGCAGCCCTTTTTTAATCATCTTGATTGAAATGGTTGAATTGGCAACGATTTTTTCGGCCATTTCGCGGGCCGCCGGTTCCAGCTGTTTGAGGGGAACGGACTTGTTCACCAGCCCGATGCGCTCGGCTTCTTTGCCGTCGATGTACTGACCGGTGAAAAGCAGCTCTTTGGCTTTTCCCGGGCCAATTAAGTTTTGTATCAGGCGAAAGGCGCCGCCGGTTACCGATGAGGTCACCATCGCCTCGGGAGACCCGATTTGGGCCTCCTCAGCTGCAATTCGGATATCACAGGCCAGCGCCAGTTCATAGCCGGACCCCAGAGCATACCCGTTAATGGCAGCGATGGTTGGTTTTTCAAAGCGAATAATTTTGCGAGAAGCCTCCTGAAGCTCGACCAGATAGTCGCGGTATTCTTCCACACTTCTGGTTTTGGATTCTTTCAGATCAGCCCCGGTCGAAAAGGCACGGCCCTCACCGGTAATGATCAATGCTTTTACCTGCATATCTTCCCGGGCATCTTCCAGCGCGGCCTGTAAATCAAGCCAGAGCTGCTTATTCATGGCATTTAAAACCTCGGGACGGTTCAACTTAATTGTGGCGACACCCTGATCTTTTTCATACAAGATACATTCGAAATTCATATTATTTCTCCTGCACTAGCGAATGTGTGGCAAAAGAGCCCACAGTATAATCCAGGATTGGGTATCCGGGTCTTTGTCCAGACACACGATTCCGCTGTTTTGAAATTTTAAAATTGGTTTGTCAATCGATCCGGTTACCAGAAAGGCGGTCATGCGCTCCATAAACGGCAGATGGCCGACCAGCATGATATTCTCCGCCGGGTCCAAGCCGGCCGCTGCCTCAGCCACATCATCCATTGGTTTTATGCCGCTAATTTCCTGGACGCCCTGGCTCGGATTTAACGCCCGGGCCAATATTTCAGCTGTCTGCCGGGCGCGGGTCTTTACACTGTGTCTGATCTGAGTTACGGTAATTCCCTTGTCTTTGGCCGTCATCGCGATCATTTCTGTTTCGGATTTTCCTTCTTCAGACAGGCCTTGATCGGGGTCCTGGTCCTTTGGCAGGCTCTTTCCGTGTTGAACAAGATAAAGTGCCATGACGCTGATCCTCCTTGTATTTTAAAAAGATTGTGGCTATAGTTTTAGTTTAAGTGTTATCAAACATCAATAAATTTTTCCCGACCTTTCCAAACGCTCGTCTACATGTTGTGGAGTATCTGAATGCGAATTGTAACCCGACCGGATTTTGATGGAATCGTCTGTGCTGTTCTGCTTTACGAAGCGCTAGATATAACCGAGCCGACTTTATGGGTGGAACCCAACGATGTACAAAAGGGCCGGGTTGATATTCTGAGTCAGGACATCATCGCCAATTTACCCTATGATGAGCGCTGCGCGCTCTGGTTTGATCATCATTTTACCAATCAGATCGACACGCCTTTCAATGGCGCCTTTGAGACGGCACCGTCGGCTGCAGGGATCATTTTAAAATTTTACAAAGAGCGCTTTCGACGGGACTACAGCGAACTGGTGCAGGCAGCCGATAAGATTGATTCCGCCAATTTAACTTTGGATGAAGTTCTGCACCCTGAAAAATATCCGTATGTGCTCCTGTCCCTGACGGTATCAAACGAAGCCCAACCCAACGAGCCATACTGGAATATGCTTGTTGAACTTTTCAGAGAGCAACCTATTCAGCAGATACTGGAAAATATTGAGATTAAGCAGCACTGTCAGGATGTGGTCGTTCAGAATGACCGCTATGTGGATGCTTTAAACCAGCACACCGCTTTAAATCAGCATGTCGCCATTACTGACTTTCGACCGTTAGACAATCCTCCATTCGGCAATCGATTCCTTGTTTATTCCCTATTTCCCGAATCTTCAGTGAACCTTAGAATACGTTACGAGGATCAAAACAAAGATATGGTGGTCATTAATTTGGGCCACAGCATTTTCAACCCGGGCTGCAATGTCAATGTCGGTTTGATGCTGGCACAATTCGGCGGCGGGGGGCACCCCGGTGCAGGCTCAGCACGCGTCCCATCATCCATAGCGGATGATATCCTCTCTCGAATAATCGACCAGTTGCTCGCCAACAAAAATAATGAAGCGCTCAATTTAGGCAGGGGTTAGATCCCGCAAGGACGCTTTGAATCTTTGCGGTTGGGAATCTTTTTAATTTTCCATTTTTCCATCCTTCCATTATTCCATGAATACAGTGAACAAAAAGGCCGTCACAGAGGGGTGAGCTCTTCGAATCAGGACTACAGACGCTATGGTCATATATCTTAAATTGCTGCTTACCGCTATTTTCTGGGGCGGGACCTTTGTTGCCGGGCGGAGTTTAGCTCAGCATGTGGGACCCTATTCGGCAGCATTCTTCAGATTCGCCATTGCATCCGTCTTGCTGGTTTTTATCACCTGGAAGGTGGAGGGCAAGCTCACATTATTGAAAAAAAGACAGTTGCTACCGGTTATTTTACTCGGGTTGACGGGTGTTTTTTTCTATAACGTATTTTTCTTTAAAGGGCTCAAACTTATTGAAGCCGGTCGCGCGGCGATTATTATCGCCAATAATCCAATCTTTATAGCCCTTTTGGCAGCCGCTATTTTCAAAGAAAAACTAAATGCCATTAAAATCACGGGCATTTTCATATCTGTAATTGGTGCCATTCTGGCCATATCAAAAGGTGACCTCAGCGTTATTTTGCACGGCAATCTGGGATGGGGTGAAGTTTACATTTTACTGTGCGTTGCCAGCTGGGTGATCTTTTCTTTGCTGGGCAAAGCCGTCATGTCCGGTCTTTCTCCGTTGGCTTCCGTCACCTACAGTTCGTTAACCGGCACTCTATTGCTTTTCATGCCCGCTTACAGCGAGGGGTTTGCCAACTGTGTCCATTATTCGTTTACGGACTGGTGGTATATTTTTTATCTGGGCTTTTTCGGTACGGTGCTGGGATTTGTGTGGTTTTATGAAGGTATCCAAAAGATCGGCCCCACCAAAGCCGGCCTGTTCATTAATTTTGTTCCCATCAGTGCTATTTTGATGGCCTTTGTCTTTCTGGGTGAACCGCTGACATTTTCTTTGCTGGTCGGCGCACTGCTGGTTACCATCGGGGTGTATTTGACCAATCGTCCTTAACGCCCCTTTTTCGCTGTGCGAGATGCATGTGGCCCAGCCGTGCACCTTTTTTTTTATCAGGAATGTATTATAGTTTCATATACTCGAAGCATAACTCAGGATTTTTGAAAAATTCACAAAACAACCCATTATTGTGTTGGCAATCAGTGATTGCCGGAGGAGGCCATTATGGAATTAAAAGATTATTTTGAAAACACCAAGGGGGTAGGCGTGCTGGCCACAGCCGACAGTGACGGCAAAGTCGATGCGGCGATTTATGCCAGACCGCACTTTATGGACGATGGCACCCTGGCCGTTATCATGCGCGATCGTCTTTCCCATCATAATCTTCAATCCAATCCCCACGCCACTTTTTTGTTTATGGAGGAAGGTCCCGGTTATAAGGGGAAGCGGCTGTTTATGACCAAGGTGAAAGAAGAACAAGATACGGAACTTCTGTATTCCCTGCGTCGCCGGCAGTATCCAAACGATAGCGAGGAAGCCATGTTTTTGGTGTTTTTTAAACTGGATAAAGAGCTACCGCTTGTCGGGGCAGGCAAATAAATTTCTTAATTTTTTTTGACTGAAGACCCTAGAGGCTTTCCATGGAAACTTCGGCAGATATCCAGAACCGTCTGCGCAATCTTTTCAAGTCGCAAAATTTGGCGGTCGTGGCCACCCAGACCGGCGGCCAGCCCTATGCCAGCCTGGTGGCGTTTGTGGGCGCCGATGATCTACGACACATTTACTTTGTGACGGCCAGGACCACCCGTAAGTTTTCGAACCTGACTTCGGATTCGCGCGTGGCGGTCCTGATTAATAGCAGTATCAACCAGGAGTCCGACTTTCATGATGCGATTGCCATCACCGTAACCGGTAACGCAGAAGAAATAAAAGACTCTGAACGGCAGCCCATCATAGAACTTTACCTGGCCAAGCACCCGTATCTGGAGGATTTTGCCAGATCACCATCCTGTGCTTTGATCCGGGTGACGGCCCGGTCCTACTACATGGTGCAGAATTTTCAAAATGTGATGGAGTTTCATATCGATCGATGACCTGGATCATATCTCCTGAAAATATTCGTGAACACGACGGACCGCGGGTAGGCGGAAAAGGCTATGCACTTGCGCTGCTGGCCAGAGGCGGGTTTGCTGTTCCCAAAACGCTCTGTGTAACGTGTGAAGCCTACCAGGCCTATGTTTCGCAAACCGGTTTGCGCGAGCGGATTTTGCTGGAGCTTAACCGCAAAGCGTTCAGGGACATGCGCTGGGAAG
The DNA here is from genome assembly GCA_050122795.1 of Desulfobacterales bacterium. Classification (GTDB taxonomy): domain Bacteria; phylum Desulfobacterota; class Desulfobacteria; order Desulfobacterales; family JAHEIW01; genus JAHEIW01. The sequence goes on along the minus strand of JASFIG010000251.1, from coordinate 204 downwards.
AGATATGGGATTGCGCCACCCGCATTCGCAATATGTTTCTGCGCAAACCGATTCCAGGCGACATTGCCACCCAATTAAAGGATGCTATTGACGCCACGTTTAAAGGCAAAGCGGTGGTGGTCCGATCGTCTGCGCCTGAAGAAGATGAGGCCACATCTTCTTTTGCGGGTCTGCATGAATCCTATGTCAATATTCACGGCACCG
>JASFIG010000250.1:0-7208 GCA_050122795.1 Desulfobacterales bacterium | reverse complement strand
TACCGGCAACGATCGGTTTGGAGGTGTCCAGCGACACGTCGTAGCGCATGCCGCTGGGAAAGGAACCGGCCAGCTCCTGCATGGTCTGGACGGCTTTTTCGACCAGTTCGACGGCATTGGACCCGGGCGCCTGGTACAGGGCAATGATGGCGCACTGTTGATCGTTTAAGCGCGTGAAAGTGGTGTACTTTTCGACCCCCAGTTCGACCCGGGCGATGTCTTTGATTTTCACCTGGGCGCCGCCTTCGCCGGTGCGCACTACGATTTCGCCAAACTCCTTTTCGTTCTGCAAGCGCTCGGGAAGGCGCACCGTGTAAGTGAATTCGGTGCCCGGCGGTGCCGGCTCACCCCCCAGTTTGCCGCCCGGTACGATCACGCTCTGGGCCCGGATGGCATCAACGATTTCCGGAACGGTGATCCCCAGCTGGGCCAGGCGATCGGGCTGGAACCAGATGCGCATGGAATAATCGCTGGCCCCCAGAACGTTGACCCGACCAATGCCGGGGATGCGGGCCAGCACATCCTGGATGTTGATCAGGGCATAGTTGCCCAGAAAGTCCTGATCGAAGCGCCCGTCTTCGGAGCTGAGGGTGATGAGCAGCAGGATGTTGGGCATCGATTTTTCGGTGGTCACCCCCAGCCGTTTGACCTCCTCGGGCAGCTTGGCCGTGGCGGCCGCTACCCGGTTCTGGGCAAAAACCGTATTCATGTCCGGATCGGTCCCCACCTCAAAGGAGATTTGAATCAGCATGGTGCCGTCGTTGGCGTTGGTGGACTTCATGTAGATCATATTGTCCACGCCGTTGATCTGCTGCTCCAAAGGCGTCGCCACCGACTGCTCCACGCTGACCGCGTTGGCCCCGGTGTAGGTGGCCCGCACCTCGACCACCGGGGGAGTAATGTTGGGGTACTGCTCCATGGGAAGGGAGAGCAGGGAAACGGTTCCTACGATGACGGTGACGATGGCAATAACCATGGCGACAATAGGTCGCCTGACAAAAAATGAGCCCATGGATGCTTAGGTCTTTTCTTTTTCGTTTGGGACTGTTTCAGGAGATACGATCCGGGCATCGACCGCGGCGCCGTCGGACACCCGCTGCAGGCCTTCGTAAACCACTTTTTCACCGGCCTTGAGGCCTTTGAGTACCAGCCAGTCACTGCCAACGGTGGGCCCCAGCTCGACGACCCTCTCGGCCGCCTTGTTGTCGTCGCCGACGACAAACACGCGGGTGATGCCCTGTAGTTCGGAAACGCAGCGCTGGGGAACGAGGATACCGTCTTCGACCCTTTCGAGAACCGTACGGATTCTGGCAAACTGCCCCGGCCGGATGATTTTATCCGGGTTCGGAAAAGACAACTGTATCAAAATCGAGCCAGTGGTGGGATCGACATTGCGGTCTATGAATTCAAAGCGCCCCTCGTGCGGATAGAGCGATCCGTCGGCTAAAATCATCTCAAAGGTTGCACCGCCCCGCTCGGCCCCCCCGGCCTCCTGGCGTTCGACAATCCGCCGGGCGACCAACAGGTACTGGTTTTCCGGCAGGAAAAATTCAACCCGCACCGTGGCAATATTGGAAACCGTGTTCAATATGACCGGATTGGGGCTGCGGCCCACAAAGTCACCCACCTTGGCGAGGGTCTTGCCGATGACCCCGTTGATGGGGGATAGGATGCGGGTATAGCTCAGTTTTATTTTGGAGGCGCGCAGTATGGCTTCAGCCGCCTCCACCGATGCCTGGGATGCCTCATACGCGGCGACGGCCCCGTCCAGATCGCTCTGGCTGACGGCTTTGCGCTCAGCCAGCGGCCGGATGCGGTTCAAATCGCTGGTGGCCTTGGCCAGCATGGTTTTGGCCCCGGCCAGCTGACTCATCATGGCCGCCACCTCGGCTTCGTAAGGCTGGCTTTCCAGAGTGTAGAGCAGCTGCCCCTGATCGACATCCGAACCCTCTTCAAAATGGATGCCCTCTAAAAACCCCTCCACCCGGGCGCGGATGGTAATATCCTCGCTGCCAAGGGTTTGACCGACGAATTCAATCGGCACGACAACATCCTGCGCCTGGGTTTCGATAACGCTGACCTGCGGGGGCGGCGGCGGCGCCTGATCCGCTTTTTCCTGCTGGCAGGCCGCAGCGGCAAAGCATAACAAACTCAATATAAAAAGATGCTTATATCTCATGGTAAATCCTAAGATGGTCAACTTATGTATGGGGTGTTGCTGTCTTTTCTGCAAAAAGGCGCTATAGCAAATGAAATGGGTCAAAACAAGACCCAACGCTAGCTTTGTGGGCAAATTAGGTCTAACGAAAGAATTGGCGTCAGGCCATTGTATGCTGGAATGATTAAATATTGATGCGTTCAAAGATTCTTACGATCATCCTTAGAACGGGATATCATCATCCTCGGGCGCCTGGATGGGCGAGCTGGGTCCGCCTCCGGCCGGGCCGCTCGGTTTATAGGCATCTCCTGCGTCCCTTGATCCCAGCATGATCATCTGGGAAGCGACGATTTCGGTGGTGTATCGTTTAACGCCTTCTTTGTCTTCCCAGTCCCGGGTCTGGATACGGCCCTCGATATAGATCTGTTTGCCTTTTGAAAGATATTCGCCGCAGATTTCGCCCAATTTTCCGAAGGCGACAATCCGGTGCCATTCCGTGCGGGTTTCTTTTTCGCCTTCCTTGTTGGTCCAGGTCTCCGAGGTGGCGATGCTGAAATTGGCAACCGCAAGGCCGCTGGGCGTGTACCGCACCTCCGGGTCCCGGCCTAAATTTCCGATCAGAATGGCTTTGTTCAAACCGTTGGCCATTTGTACCCTCCCCCCTGTTGAAGTTGTTATCGATAGTTTTTAGTACAAAAAAGGCAGCGCATTGTCAATCCACCAAAATTTCCACTAAAGTTTAACCGCAGACCCACGCAGACATGCGCAGACATTTATCTTTCCTTTTCCTTGGCCGACCTGGCCAAGGAAAAACAGCATGCCCTTCGGACAAAAAACCAACTCGATGATGATCCTTATTAGGTAACATCCAGGCCTTATCAAGATTAACGCTAAAATATATTTTTTCGCGAAGCGATGTGGATTTTTGGCCGGGCAGGTCGCCCGGACAAAAGGTCTGCGAAAGTCTGCGTGCGTCTGCGGTTTATAAAAAAGCAATACACAGCGATCGAGATGGTGAATATAACTTCAATAGCCTGATGAGCGTGGAAAGGCAGATTCGGATTCTGCAATAGCTGTTGCATGCGCGCTTCGAATGTGATTGTTTTCATATCGGCACATCAGCCCAATTCGAATAACACCGAACTTGAGCCGTAAAATGCCCGAAACGTCGCCACTTCATAAACGCATCAAACGGCATGTCATCGCACGGCCGCAGCGCTTTTTTGCCGCTACCTCACCGGGTTTTGAAAAAACATGCCTTCAGGAGTTAAAAAAGCGTCTACCCGACATCCATCAGGCCGGCACCACTCCGGGCGGGGTGGAATTTGAGGGCCGGCTGGAAGACTGCTTTCGTGCCAATTTAAGCCTGCATCTTCCCAATCGCATATTGATGCGCATCAACACATTCAATTGCACCAATTTCAGACAGCTCGAAAAAAAAGCCGATCATATCGCCTGGGAGCTGTACGTGCGCCCCGTCAGTCGACTAAAAGTTCATGTGGCTACCCGACACTGCCGGCTCCGTCACTCCGCTGCAATTGCAGAAAGAATGACGCGGATCATCAACGAGCGGCTGTCCCGCTTTGAATCTGACCGGCACCTTCCGGAAACCGCAGAGGGCCATGCAGATATATTTGTGCGGGGCGTTGACGATCATTTGAGCGTGTCGATTGACAGCAGCGGTGACCTTCTTTACAAGCGCGGCCTCAAAGAACATTCCGGCAAGGCGCCGCTGCGGGAGACCCTGGCTGCGGGTGCATTAATGCTGGCCGGTTACGATGGTTCCGAGCCGTTACTGGACCCGCTGTGCGGTACCGGAACCTTTTCCCTCGAAGGCGCCTTGATGGCCAAACGCATGCCGGCAGGCTGGTTCCGGGATTTTGCCTTTACCCGCTGGCCAGCCTTTATTGAAAAACGCTGGAATTACATCAGACGCCAGGCCGAATCAGAAATCGTGCAATCCCTGCGCCCGGTTGTCTTTGCCTCAGATACCGACGGCGAGGCCTGTCAAAAGCTGGAAGCCTGTATCCGGAAGTATCACCTGGCCGATACTGTCCAGGTTCAACAGATCGATTTTTTTAATCTTGATCCGCTTGAGCTGACCGACCGCACCGGGACTGTCTGCCTCAACCCGCCTTACGGGCGTCGACTGGGGAAAAAAAAGGAATCCGATGCATTTTTTCGTGCTGTGGGTGACAAACTTTTACAGGCATATCGGGGATGGAAGCTGGTGCTGCTGGCGCCCGGCCAAAAAGTGGCGAAATCGCTGCCTTTTCAAACGCAATCCATACCCGTATGGCATGGAGGTTTGAAGCTGAGGTTGTTGACCGGAAAGATCAAATAATTGTTGGGAATATGGTGACGCCTATCGAGAAAAGATTTTTCTAACCTCAAAGAGCACGAAGAAACACGAGGAAAAACATAGAGGTTTTATCAGTAACGCTTCGTGTCCTTCGTGAACTTCGTGGTAAACATCGGCGATAAACAGCAACGTTTATATGCTTATTGTTCACCACGAAGAACACGAATTTCAACGAAGATTGAGAACAAGTTTGTCAACTGTGTGCCTTTGTGGTTAGATTACAATTCGTCCGGTCCGCAAAGATTCTCTGCATTGGCTGCCGCACGGCCGCAATTTTTGCAGACAAATTTAGCGTTGCGAACATAATTTTTGTATTCTTCAAGATTATTTTTTACGAACCCCACATTGTCGGCCATGCACAGATGGGCTTCGTGCCCCGGGTGCGGTTCCTTCAGGTGTTGGGGAAGTGGAAACCATTCAGCCATTTTGCACCTCCTGCGGTATTTTGATCTTTATTATTTGCTTTCAAATTACATTCTAAAATATGAAGATAAGAATAAAAGAATTTGTGTCAATTGGCTCCGATTTGCTACAACGTGAAAATCCTGAAAAGGGCACATTGAAAAATCATTTTTCTATTATTCCACTATTCCACTATTCCAAAATATTGATGTAAAAAAATTTGACACCAGACTAACCAAGTTATACTTAAATTTAACAAGAATGTACCTGGACCTATGGAGGTGATATATGGATCTGAAGGACTTACGCATCAACGGCAAGCGCCTGCAAAACTCGCTGGAGGAAATGGCCAAAATTGGCGCAACGCCCGGCGGTGGTGTCCAGCGTTTGACCCTTTCTGATGAGGATAAACAGGCCCGCGATCTTTTTATCAGCTGGCTCAAAGAGCTGACCCTGGAAATTACCATTGATGAACTGGGCAATATTTTCGGCAGACGGCCCGGAAAGAACAATGACCTGCCGCCGGTCATGAGCGGCTCCCACATCGACTCCCAGCCCAAGGGCGGGCGCTTTGATGGCATCCTGGGTGTGATGGGACCGCTGGAAGTTCTGCGCACCCTGCATGAAAACAGCATCGAAACCGAACGACCCATCATGATCGTCGATTGGACCAATGAGGAGGGCTCGCGGTTTGCCCCGGCGATGGTGGCCTCCGGGGTTTGGGCCGGAGCGCTGGAGCGCGACTGGGTCTATGACCGCACCGACATAAACGGCAAACGCTTTGAGGACGAGTTGATCCGCATTGGATACAAAGGCAGCGCGCCGGCGAAAAAATGGCCGGTGCACTGCTATTATGAATATCATATCGAACAGGGACCGATGCTGGAACGCGAGGGCAAAAAAATCGGAGCGCCCAAGGGAATCCTGTGTCTGCACTGGTATGATATTTATCTGGAGGGGGAGGCCAACCAGGTGGGCCCAACGCCCATGGAAGGGCGGCATGATGCCCTGTGTGCCGCGGCTGAAATGATTTTAAAGGTCAACGAGCTGCCGGATCGCATGGGGGGCAATATGGTGGCCACCGTCGGCGAAATCCAGAATTATCCCAATTCCCGTAATATCATTCCGGATAAGGTGCATTTTACGGTGGACATCCGCTCCTGGGACGACGACCACGCCCTGAAAGCCTGGGAGCTGGTCCGTAAAGACTTTGAAGAAATCGCCGCACGCCGGGGTTGTCCGATCAAAATAGAGGAAACCTGGCGGGTGGAGCACTCACCTTTCGATGAAAAACTGGTCCAGCGCATTCTGGACGTCGCTGAAGAGCTGGGTTATTCCAGCCTGCACATGGTCAGCGGCGCCGGGCACGATGCCAGCTATATGAATCAGATTTGCCCGACGGCGATGATATTTGTGCCCAGCATCGGCGGCCGCAGCCACGTGGAAGTCGAAAAAACGACCTGGGAAGACTGCGAAGCCGGCGCCAATGTATTGCTGCATGCTATCTTACAGTCGGCAAATGAGAAATAAAACCTGTCTTTACAGGTTGAGCCCGTTGGCCGGTTGGCCGGTTATACCGCTTGTCATAACAATGTTCCGAAAAAAGGTTGGCGGCATAAGTGTTGTAGCAAAAAAACGTTCTGCAATCGGAACGTTTTTTTGACAACCACTATAAAAAGCACGGTGGAAAAATAAATAAGGTGCAGGAAGTAATTCCTACACCTTATTTTTTTAAATTTATGATCAAGAATTTTCAGATTGTAGCTTGAATTCGGTTAGCTTCCCAGCCTGCCGTGGGCTTCCAGTTCATCGGCCACGTATGACAATTCAAGCGATTGGAGGGTGTTCCGTTTCGGCCATCCCGTGTTCGGATCCCAGCCCTCGAAATTATAATACCGGGTCTTGAAATCGTCGAATTTGTCGCGATCGTGGCACCGGTAGCTGACCAAAAGCCAATCCCATTTCCCGTTTTTTCGGCCAGGCAGATAATAGGAACGATGACTAAAAGGACTCGGTTCTTTAACGTTGTAAATATAGTCGGAAAAATACACCATGTCCCGGTGACGGCCCTGCAGCGTCCAGATGGCGTTGTCGAGATTCCATATTTTTCTTCCCATTTCCATGCCGTCGACAAAGGTGTAATTGTTACCCGTCACATCGTTGAAGAATCGCTGTTCTCCTTCGCCTGTGCACCCCAGATAATCCTTTGTTCGACCGCTAACAAATTGCGGCCATTTGTGGTCACAGTACAGCACGGATTGTTTCCAGAATCGGGTATAGCGTCTC
>JASFIG010000249.1:0-7213 GCA_050122795.1 Desulfobacterales bacterium | reverse complement strand
ATTGACTGGATCATAAATTTTTCAATTTTATCTATGTTATCGCCGGTCATTCAGCTTGGATTTGGGCAACAGATCGTCAAGATTTGACCCCCAAAAAGAGGGATAAAAAAAGGAGGGCTTTTAAAGTGAATGCCCTCCTAGAAGTTAAGATTGGGTATTATTAACTGCGGGTTTCTTCTTTGACCGACACCGCAATTTTAAACAGCGCGGTCAGCACTAAAAAGCCCATGGCCCAGACGCCCAGCGCAATTCCGATTTCAGATAATGTGGGGATGTATTCATTGACCTCGTGTAGCGGCGAAGGTGTAAAACCGCCGGCGATCATGCCCAGCCCTTTGTCAATCCACGTTCCCAAAAAGATGACTGCACAGGCCACCGCCAGTACACCCTCGTTTTTGCGCGTGATGGGATTTACGGTCAGTATGATGCCAATCACCATCAAAATCATCGAGGCCCACATCCAGGGCACGTAGGCCCCGTGGCCGTGCAGGCCGACAAACAGGTATTTGATGTGATCCATGTGCTCGGGAATCTGGCTGTAAAACACGACAAACACTTCACAAAGGAAGAAAAAGACGTTGACGCAGATGGCATAGGCCACTATTTTGGCCAGGGATTGAATCTGCTCCCGGCCGGGATCGAAACTGCTCACCCGGCGGATGATCAGGCACATCAAAATCAGCAACGCCGGCCCGGACGCAAAAGCCGAAGACAAAAAGCGCGGCGCTAAGATGGCGGTCATCCAGAAGCCCCTGCCCGGCAGGCCGGCGTAAAGGTAAGCGGTTACGGTGTGGATACTGATGGCCCAGGGGATGGACAGATAGATCAACGGTTTTAGCCATGGCTGATAATGCACCCCGTTGCGCTCGGCTTCCAGCACGTTCCAGCCGATGACAATGTTTAAAAACAGATAGCCATTGAGAACGATGGCATCCCAGAACAGCACGGAGTTGGGCGTCGGGTAGAGCAAGACATTAAACGCCCGCATGGGCTGGCCCAGATCAATGAGAATAAAGGTCAAACACATCAGGACCGAAGCAATGGCCAAAAATTCTCCTAAAATGGTGACCTTGCCGAATGCTTTGTAATCATGCAGATAATAGGGCAGCACCACCATCACCCCCCCGGCGGCCACACCCACCAGAAAGGTAAAATTGGCGATGTAAAACCCCCAGGACGCATCCCGGCTCAGGCCGGTAATCCCCAGCCCGAAATCAAGCTGTCTGAGGTACAGCAGAAAGCCGATACCGACAATGATCAGCAAAAAGGTCATCCAGCCATAGTATTTTTTGCCGCCTTTAAGCGCTAATTCAAGCATTATTCACCTCACACGATGTAATAGACACAGGGCTCGGTGCCCAAAATTTGTTTACGACGAATGGTAAAATGGGTGCGGATCAGCTCGCGAACCTCTGAATTGGGGTCATACAGATCCCCGAAAGCCAGCGCGCCGTTGGAAACCTCCACACAGGCCGGTATCTGGCCCACCGCCAGGCGCTCGGCACAGAAATTACATTTTTCGACCACGCCTTTCATGCGGGTTGGAAATTGTTTGTTGGTTTCCTGAATAAAGGGGCGCGGATCCCGGTAGTTGAAGCTTCTGGCGCCAAACGGGCAGGCTGCCATGCAAAAGCGACATCCGATGCAGCGGTGAAAATCCATAAACACGATACCGTCGTTTTCGCGTTTCCAGGTGGCCTGGGTGGGACAGGCCCGCACGCAGGGCGGGTTTTCGCAATGGTTGCACAGCACCAGAAAAGGGCGGTGCTCGACCTCCTCGGCCAGAAACTGCGCGGCTTTGCCCGGAAAGGCATTGTGGTAATGTGTGCCCCAGATCCATTTGATTTCATGGTTTTTGTTCTGCAGTTCAGGGACATTGTGAATCTTGTGGCAGACGTCGATCAAAGGCTCCAGATCCGCCTCGGATTTAAGCTTACGGGTATCGATCACCATAGCCCACTGCCTGGCCTTCAATACGTTGTCCCCTTCTTTGATAATGACTTCAGCGCCGGATGCCTGCTGTTCTACGGCGAAGGCATTTAAAACCGGCTTGGCGGTTGCCGCCAGAGCAGAAATTCCAAGTAGTTGTAAAACGCGCCTTCTGCTGCTATCCATTAGGTTTTCTCCTTCGGGTCTTCAATGTGGCAACTCCAGCAATAGGGCTGGACTGAAGCATAATCGTGACAGCGGTCACAAAATTCAGCTTTATTGGAATGACAGTCCAAACAGGTGTTGCTCAGGCTCATGTTAAATTCCTTGCCTTCGGGATTGACATAGATGCGTTTGCTTTCGCGCACCACTGAGTCGCGCCAGACATCCAGCAGCTGCATGTGCTCGGCACGCATGTACTCTGTCGAGCGCACGCATTTTTGAGCGGCTTTGGCCTTGGGCGTCAATTCAACCTCCGGTAAGGGAGCGGCTTTGCCCCGCATGTACCAGAAGGGAAACAAAACGATCAGCAAAAATATGACAACCCCCGTCACTATCAGTGCTTTATTTTTCATCAGCTTGTTCCTCCGACTCACTGTCTGATTCTTCTTCAGCTTCTTCGGCCACCTCGCGACCCGGGATGTCCTCGCCCCGCAGGTCGGTGGCTCGTTCGTTCTCACCGGGCATTATCAGGGCATTGGCCACCATTTCATGCAACCCGGTAACGTCCACTTCCGGCACCCAGTACTCCATCAGGGTGGGCAGGGCGGCCCGGTCGATGGCGCAGATGCAGGCCAGCATGTTGACACCGTGTCTTTCGTGAACGTGCTTGACCGCGTTGGCGCGCGGTAGTCCGCCGCTCAACCGCAGTTCCATGTTTTCACCGGCATTCAAACCCGCCCCGCTGCCGCAGCAGAAGGTATTTTCGCGGATGGTATTGGCCGGCATGTCGTAAAAATGGTTGCACACGTTGTTGATGACATAACGGGGCTCGTCGAAAATCCCCATGCCCCGGGACGGATTGCAGGAATCATGGAAGGTGACCTTTAAATGATCGTTACGACTGGGATCCAGTTCCAGTTTGTCGTGTTTGATCAAATCGGCCGTAAACTCGGCAATGTGCACCATCTTGTTGGATCGGGCATTTTCAAATCGAGTGCCGGTAATCGGTGAAACCGGCACTTCCAGAAAATCAGTCGGCCCGTTCATGGTGTCCATGTACTGGTTGATCACGCGCCACATGTGGCCGCATTCACCGCCCAGGATCCACTTGACCCCCAGGCGTTTGGCCTCGGCGTACATCTTGGAATTGAGCCGTTTCATGGTCTCGTGAGAGGTAAAAAAGCCGAAGTTGCCGCCCTCGGAGCCATAGGTGCTCCAGGTGACGTCAAGCCCGTATTTTTCCTTTAAATAGTGAAACAGCATCAGATACCCCATGGCGGTGTAAGTGCCCGGATCGGCAAACACATCCCCCGAGGGGGTGATAAAAAGTATGTCGGCGCCCTTTTTGTTAATATTATATTCCACCGGCACGCCGGTGATCTCTTCGATGTCTTCCACAAAAAAGTCGAGCATGTCTTTAAAGGCATGCGGCTGGATGCCCAGGTGGTTGCCGGTGCGGTAGCAGTTGGCTACCGGCGTGGCGATCCAATCAATGTTGAGCCCCAGCAGGTTGAGCAGCTCCCGGCCCATGATGGTTATTTCGGCGGTGTCAATGCCATACGGGCAGAACAGCGAACAGCGACGGCATTCGGAGCACTGAAACAGGTAATACCACCATTCCTTGAGCACATCGAGGCTCATCGGCCGCGCCCCGTTTATTTTGCCCAGAATTTTGCCCATACGGGTAAAATCGTTGCGGTAAACGGATCGCAGCAGCTCGGCCCTCAAGACCGGCATGTTTTTGGGATCACCGGTACCGATGTAATAATGACATTTGTCGGAACAGGCCCCGCAACGCACACAGATATCCATAAACACTTTAAACGATCGAAATTTCTCCAACCGCTCCTTGAAACCTTCGTGGATGATTTCCTGCCAGTTTTCAGGCAGCTGCCAGTCATCGTCCAGCGGGTTCCATTGTCTGGCGTTGGGAAGACCGACATATTCGACACTTTTGGGATTTGAGGCATAGCAGTACATGCCTTTGCGGATGTTAGCCGGAACCTCCATCCAGTCCGTTTTCGGCGGACGGTGATCGATCTGTATGAGCTCTTCCGGTCTGGGTGTTTCGTCTGCCATAGTTTACTCCTTCTCCTCTGCCGGCGCAGGCTCAGAAGCCGTTTCTTCCGATGCTGCAGGTTCCGGCATTTTTTCAACCGGCAATCCGGCTTCAACCATTTTGTCCCTGAATTCGTCCTCGTACTCTTCATAGGTATGCACCGGCACCGGGTAATTCCAGGGATTCACATGCCGGCGGGCGCGGGTATCGGTGGGCATGTTGCGCGTCGGGCTTAAGAACACGCCGCCCAGGTGCATCAATTTGCTAAACGGGAAATAGGCAATCAAAATGCTGACCAAAAAGACATGCACAAAAAATATAGGGTCGATCCCTTCCGGTATCGTGGGCCGAAAGGTAACCAGTCCCAGCGTCAGCTCCTTGGCGGCGGCCACATCAATCTTGGTGAAATAGCGCATCAGAATACCGCTGAGGGCGATTCCAAATATCAGAAACAGCGGAAAATAATCCGATGCAATCGAAATGTATTTGACCTGGCGCACAAACAGCCGTCTTAAAAACAGATAGCTGACAGCAGCCAGCAATACAAAACTCGACAGATAGACACCGGGCACGCCGAATTTAAAAAATGGATAAATAATCTCAACCCGGAAAAAACTGTCTAGGTTTTGAACCAGTTGGACAAAATACGGCACCGGCTCGGTAAAAAAGCGCAGGTGGCGGATGAGCACCACCAGAAAGGCATAATGAAAGGCCAGGGCGCCGACCCACAGGAAAATTTCAAGCTGGTAGGACAAACGGCCGCCCTGGGTCAATTTCATGCGGGTGTTTCGGAACAAAGACCGGAAGGTTAATATTTCCAGCGCCATCCGCCCGACGACCTGCCATCCCTTTTCCGGGCTGTCAAACTTGGAATGTTGGACCCAGGGCAATGATTTTTGCTGACCGCCCGTAGTGGGGATGGCAAAGGGCACCGGTGATCGCGACCAGTTGATCACCCGATAGGCAAATCCCAGCACAAATGTGAGAATCGCCACGTAGGGCACAATCACGCCGAACAGATATTGCAGCCCTGTCACCCGGGCGCCCAGATAGGAAATCAAAAATAGAATGATGACGGCAATCAGCGGAACGATGTACCTTAAATTCATTGATGAGCACCTCTTCGTAAGGCCGCTGGCTGCCGGCACTGCCGGTACAACCGCAGCCGGGTTGTGAATATTATGGTTTAACGCCTTTCTGTTTTCGGGGCGCTTGTGAAGGGTCTACGATTAAGCCGGCCCGCTTAAAGGCCCGAAATGTCTGGTTGCGCGTTTCGTTAGCGGCAATCTCGTAAACCTTTTCTCTGCATTCCATGTAGACGTCAAATGCCATCAGGCTGAGTTGATCGATCCTGGATTCAAAGGCCAGCAGTTCTTTGAGCCGAAGTGCATCCTGAAGCTCATCTGCCAGGCAATCTCTAAGGATTTCTTTTAATTTCAGAACAAAGGCCGTGGCCTGGGACGCGGTAAAATCCTGCACGGCGCGGATGCGGACAATGGGATCCAGATGGGATTTGATCGCATCCGGATCAAAATCGCCGAGCAATTGGTCAAGCAATAAAGGGAGGCCTTCGGAGGTGGCGCTACCGACCGGATTGGCAAATGCGTCTTGCTGATTCTTATAAAACCGAGCAGTATCGGGCGCATAGGATTGAAGGGTGGCTTCAAACCAAAGATGGATGATGTCCTTTTTTCTCTTTTCAATAAGTCCTTTCAGACTGCTTCCCATAAAAACTCCTGCAGGCGCGATCATCATACACACTTGGTTAATTTTTAACGATCAGGCCAAAGGGCTCCTTATAGACGACTTGCGAATTTCTGTCAAGAATAAATGGAAAAAAAGCGCTGTCGAAATCAAAAAGGGAGTATGTGATATTTATTTAAAATAATTGCCTTTTTCAGCACTCTCCTCCGGCGGCTGCTTGGTGCTTTTTGGCAGTTTACCCCGGTCATCAGGCGGCTTTTTGGCAGATCGCATGCAAACCGGAAAAAAATACCGGGTAGCGTCGGGCCAAATTGATTTCATTGTTAATTTAAGTTTTTGAAATCAATTATAAAAAATAGTTTCCTGCTTTGGCATGAATCCTGCTGTTTTAAGCTGCGTTTTATGTCATTGGTCTGAAATTATCACTCTGATTCATTTTCATTCAAAATTTAGCAAAGATTCTGGAGCCCTTGATTCATGTCCGAACGGCATACCCTTCTGATCGTCGAAGATGACCCCGGATTTTCCAGTTATCTGAAGCGCTCGCTGCGACACAAGGATCTGCATATTTTAACGGCCAGCAGCGGCAGGCAGGCAATTGAGTGCTTGAATGCCAACAGCGTCGATCTGGTGTTGCAGGATATCGGGCTGCCGGACATCGACGGTTATCAGGTCATGGAGCGGGTTCAGCAAACCCTGCCCGAGGCCTTGGTGATCGTCATGACCGGTGAGGTCACCGTTGAATCAGCCATTCAGGCACTGCGTCACGGCGCTTATGATTATTTGAGAAAGCCCTTTGAAACAACGGAGCTGATCAATACGGTAGATAATGCCCTGGACCGCATACAACTGGAGCGCCGGCATAAAGACGCCCAGGAAAAATTGCGTGAGAGCGAAGAGCGCTACCGGCAGCTATTCGATAATGAATCGGATGCGGTGGTTGTGTTCGATGCCGAAACCCTGCAATTTGAAGACGCCAATCAGGCCGCCCTCAAGCTTTTTGGCTATTCCAAAAACGAATTTCAGAAGCTCTTTGTATCGGATATCTCCGCTGAAAAAGACAACGCCCAAATGTTCGTCCGTTGCCCCGGCGAAGAAAAGGCATCTCATAATTATGAGACGCTGCACTATCTGGTCAAAAAGGACGGAAAGACCTTTCCGACCGAAATCAGCGCCGGTAGCTTTATGGCCGAGGGGCGTAAAAAGATCATCGGTGCCATCCGCGATATCACGGAGCGACACCGCAAAGAAGAGGAGCTGCGCCAGACCAAACAACGCCTGCAGCATATCCTGACGTCCAACCCGGCGGTCATATATTCCTGTAACCCCACCGGTGACTGCGCCATCACCTTTATCAGC
>JASFIG010000248.1:0-7224 GCA_050122795.1 Desulfobacterales bacterium | reverse complement strand
GCCTTTTGTTGAAATTAACTGCGCCGCGTTGCCGGAACATCTCATTGAATCAGAGCTGTTCGGATATGAAAAAGGGGCGTTCACCCATGCGGTGACATCCAAGCGCGGCTTGTTGGAAGAAGCCCAGGGCGGAACGCTGTTTCTGGATGAAATTGGTGAAATGCCGCTGAATATGCAGGCCAAATTGCTGAATGCGCTGGAGACCAAAAAGTTCCGGCGTCTGGGCAGCACCAAACCCATTGAAACCGACCTGCGCATCATTGCTGCCACCAATCGACCCCTGCAGGATGAGGTCGACGAAAAACGGTTTCGTGAAGATCTTTTTTACCGCTTGAATGTCGTCTCTATTACCATGCCGCCGTTGCGGGAATTGGGCAATGATATCATGATCATTTCCGAATACCTGTTAAAATTGTTCAATGTTGAGTTCAAAAAAGACGTCAAGGGATTTACCGAGGATGCGCGTCAGTTGCTGCTCAGCTATTCCTGGCCGGGTAATGTCCGGGAGTTGAGCAATTGCTTGGAAAGGGCCATGATTTTTGCAGATCATGACATACTGGATGCGGCTGAACTCGTCATTCGAGCAACGCAAGCCCAACAGGGTCAGCACCCCTCGCAAGAATGGGTTGTCCCGCCCGGCGGTATCGTATTGGAAGATGTGGAGCGACAGCTGATTTTGTCGGCATTGGAGCAGTCCGGCAATAATAAGAGCAAAGCCGCCCGTTTGTTGGGCCTCACCCGTGACACCTTGCGTTACCGCCTGGAAAAATATCAGCTCTCATAATAGTGTTGCGGCATATACCCCATCAAATTCAGTAATATCCCCCGCTTTACGCACCAATTTTAGCCATCCGCTCACAAACAAAATTAAAACCTGTTTAATTTCAGATGCTTATAAAATAAAGGCAACTAAAATCAAACTGGCATGATACTTGTTTGCCGATATATTCACGTGGAGCTGCTATGAAACTGATTTGCCCAAAATGCGGAAAGAGCCAGGACGTGAATAAAGATGAGATGATGGGGCGCTACATTGTCTGCCGACATTGCCGCTATGCCTTTATGTGGGAAAAAAACCTGAAACAGCAGAATCAGCATAAAGACAAGCCGTATCCGGTTTAACCTTCAATGAATGACTTGAATTTTGTCAGGCCCTCTTCGATTTCAGATGTATCGATACCCGAGTAAGCCAGACGGATATAGGCGTTTTTCTCATCTTTTAACGGGCGACCGAAATGCAATCGCGAGCAAAACGATACCCCCGTTGCGCTCAAAACGCCTCTCCTAAATTCCTCATAATCACTGAAGCCTTTATCCTGCATGGCGGCGGTTACATTGGGGAACAGGTAAAAAGTGGCATTGGGCCGAAAGCAGTGAACGCCTTTAATCGAATTTAAGATCTCCACTGCAGTATCCCGTCTTTCTTTTAAGGTGTCCAGAATCTGCTGCACTTCAGTCTGATCACCGGTAAGCCCCTCGATCGCGCCGTATTGAATAAAATGGTTCGGGCAGGATTCGTCATTGACGTTTAATTTGGCAATCACATCGATAATTTCCTTGGGGCCGATGCTGGCGCCCAAACGCCATCCGGTCATGGCGAATTTTTTGGAAAAGGTGTACAGAATGAGGCTCTGTTCGGCCATATCCGGCAGTGAAGCGAACGAGGTACTTTTGCCCTCGTAGCGAATGTCAAAATAGGCTTCATCGCATAGCACAAAAAGATTATGCTCTCGCACCAGTGCGGCTAGTTTTTCCAGCTCGGCGATCGAACATTCTGCGCCGGTTGGATTTTGCAGGTCATTGAGGATCAGTAGCTTGGTTTTGGGCGAAATTTTTTGGGTCAGCGATTCGATATCGATCTCAAAATTATCTTTGCCTTCCTGGTAACCATAGGGAACAGCGACGCCACCGTTGAACTCGATTTGGGATTCATAGATGGGATATCCAGGATTGGGATAGAGGACTTCGTCGCCCGGATTCATCAGTGCCAGGATAAACTTGCCGATGGTGGGTTTGCCGCCGGGCTGAATGGCGACATTTTCCATTGTGTAAGGAATCCCGCGCGAAGCGCTCACATCAGCCGCCAGAATTTCGCGCAATTGAGGTATGCCGGCATTGGGGCAATAGCCGGTCTTGCCGTCCTTCATGGCTTTGATGGCGGCGTTCATCACATTGGCGGGTGTTTGGATGTTCATATCGCCCAGATGGAACGGATACACCTTGTTACCTTTGGCTGCAAATGCAGCTGCTTCAGCCGATACCGCAAAGGCGGTTTCGGTTCCCAACTTCTGAATTCGATTTGCAATCTTCATGACCTTTTCCTATCGCAGAATGGATGCAAAATTTTTATGGTTGAAATCATATGGGTAACCATAGACCAAAACGCCGAATTCTTCAACCCGCCGAAGGTCCTTGTTGCCAACCGTCGCTTTGCTTAGCAGATTCAGACCATTTACCCCCTCAAAACTCTGATTTATGGGGCGCAGCCGGCTGATGTGAATTCAGGCTCGGGCGATTTACGATTTAAGTTCTTGAAGCCATTGGCCGATATTGCTTGTAAGCTGTCGGAATTACATCATGATATCAAAAGAAGCAGGGAACCAGCGATGTTGAATGACCCTATTTCCCGTCAACCGGTTTCTGTTATGACCGCGGTCAATTTTGGCGAGCTCAAAATCAGCCGTAACCCGGCCGAAACACTGGTGGCCTTTTCGATCGGATCGGGTGTCGGCGTATCCATTTATGATCCGGTAACGGCGTCCGGCGGATTATTAAATTTTATGCTGCCTGATTCATCAATGCTCTCACCTTCAAAAGCGCAAATCCAACCGTTTATGTTTGCTGATACCGGCCTGGTAGCGCTTTTTGATGCGCTGTACGATCTCGGCGCGCAGAAGGAAAATTTGAAAGTGGTGCTTGCCGGCGGAGCTCAGATAATCGATCAAACCGGTGAATTTAATATCGGCCGCAAAAACCATCAGGCGGTCACATCCCTCATGAAAGCACAACATCTGACAATTCAGCATGCGGACATCGGCGGAACCTGCTTAAGAACACTGCGACTGGATTTGAGCAATGGTAAAAGCGTTATCCAGACCTCGGGCCAAACAGAGGTGACCGTATGACTCATGTTGATGATATCATCAGCGGAATTGATACCCTTAAGCCGATTCCGCCTGTGGCGGCCCAGATCATGGCCCTGGCAGAAGATGAGAATAGTTCCATGGTGGATATTGCCGATCTGATTGTTCACGATCCTGCGATTACGGCCAGCATTTTGAAAATCTGCAATACCGCTCATTTCGGATTATCAAGACAGGTTAATTCAGTGCGGGATGCCATCGTTTTACTGGGGCTGGATGAGATTATCGAGCTTGTTTTGCTCAACGCAACAGCTGAAAACTTCAGAGATGAGCCGGATGGCTATGGGCTCGGCGAGGGAGAGCTCTGGCATCACGCTGTCATATCAGCCCACACGGCCAAAATCCTGGCAGAAAACCATGGGCTTGCCTCCCAAAAGCATCTGATTTTTACAGCGGCGCTTCTCAAGGATATCGGTAAAATTATTATGGGCCGGTTTGTGGCGTTTTCCTATGAACAAATCAATATCCTGGTGCATTCAAAAGGATACAGCTTTAGCGAGGCCGAAAAGGAGGTCATCGGCATCAATCATGCAGAACTGGCAGCCCGGGTCGGCCGGAAGTGGCACTTTGGTGATCAACTCATTTATATGATGCGCCACCACCATATGACCGATGAACTTGCCAGAGGCAACCGGGAAACGGCTCTGGTATATCTGGCGGATATTATTTGCATGATGATCGGATTTGGCACCGGTGCGGATGGGCTTGCGTATCGATTTTACAGTGAAGTGCTGGATCGTATGAACCTGACCGAGGAAGATTTGCAGAATGCCATTTTAAACACTGGATATCGCCGGCAGAAACTCGATAAGTTGCTGAGTCTGGTGTGAACT
Source organism: Desulfobacterales bacterium (assembly GCA_050122795.1). Lineage (GTDB taxonomy): Bacteria > Desulfobacterota > Desulfobacteria > Desulfobacterales > JAHEIW01 > JAHEIW01. Next base: position 3,248 of record JASFIG010000248.1, on the reverse strand, counting down.
CGAGCCGCAACCTCAAGAATGACGGTGACCGTGTGGGTTGCATCGATTCCGCGGGGATCTTCGAATAATCGCTTGCGCGATCCGCTCAGCTGCCGCTGGAATCAAAGAGCTCATCTAAATTCAACCGGTTGACGGCATCCGTAAGCAACTCTCCGATGACCATTTCAGCATCCTTGCTTCCGACCACCCGCAACCGTTCGGCATTGCCGCTGATCGTTTGCCCACCCTTGAAGCGGTCTTCCTCGAGGAGGTTGGCCTGGTAGGTCACTTGAACCACCCATTTACGTTTTATCAGGTCGAGTTTAAATTCCTTTAAAATGATTTCCACTGCCGTCGGGCGGCTTTCGTTTTGCGGCGCCACCCGTACGCCGGCATTTTCGAATCGTTGCCTAAAAATGGTCTCCATCATGGAGCTGAGACTGAACGCGCCCAGCAGGCGTTCGTTTTTGTTACCGCTGGCAACGATCAGCGCAAAGTTTCCTGAAAAATCTTTGAGCGCTGATTTTGCACTTTGGGTGACAAGGATCTGCTCTGTTCTTTGATCTTTAAAAATCAAAGAGATCTCGGTTTCTTGGACGGTTACCGGTTCCGATGGCAGTTGATAGTTGACCACCAGATAATTTTTGGAGGCGCAATAATAGGTCGCCAGAGCGACAAAAAGGATAAACGCAATTGTTTGAATACGGAAGCCGAACGATATCATAAATGAATTCTCCTTTGATCAGAAATTGGGTTCGCATAAAGCAACGATATCGATAACAGCATCATCCAGGTCCGCTACGAGCAGTTTGTTGCGCAGCAGCCCGGGTTTGTCCTGAATGATTTTGATGACCTCTGCGCATTCAAGCGCTGCCAGAAAGGTGACGGCATACGGTACCGTGCCGAGTGCCGTTTCAGCCCCTTTGGGCGGCACTTTTTCTTCTGGTCCGTAAATAAGCTGTAAACCCTGATCCTCGGGGAAAATGGTGGTCACCTGTCCGGACGCGCCGGCCACCGCAGCAGACACAAGGGGTGAACGGATCTGCTTGCATAACCGTTCCAAAATAAAACGGGTTTTTAAATTATCCAGACAGTCAACACAGACATCCGAATGCCGCAGCAGCGCCAGGCCATTTTCGGCATCCAGAAAGCGGGTGTGCGCGTTGACCTCTACGGCTGAATTGAGCGTTTTGATGCGCTGAGCAGCGGCTTCGGCTTTCGATTGGGACATTTGTCCGGGTGTGCTTAGAAATTGACGGTTCAAATTGCTTTCTTCAAACCTATCGCCGTCAATGACATTTAGCCTACCAATCCCAATGCGCGCCAGTATCTCAACCACGGCCCCACCGAGCCCTCCAAGACCGACGATGCTGACCCGGGCGCTTAAAAGGGCCATCTGGTCCTGCGGGCTGAATGTTCTCATATTGCGTGCATAGCGCTCGGGCACGATACCGTTTTCAAGGGCCATAATTTCGATTTGACGGCGGCTGACATCCATCGCTTTTGATAACTGATCGGTTTGTCTGATGGAAATACTGTTGTAAGAGGTCTTGTCTGGAAATTCTTTTGGCTGGGCGCACTTTATTATTCTCTCAATGGCATCTGCGTTCAACGCTTACCCTCCTCCAACGGGCGGAAAAATGCCGACCCTTTCGCCGCCGCGCAAAATAGTCGTCAGTTCTGATTTGACACCATCGATGAAGATGAGTTTGATCTTATCTTCCGGTATATCCAGCTGCGCCAGCAAATCGCCCACGGTGATGCCGGCATCGATGGTATAGCGGTCTGCGGCACGCGGCGCAAGCGCCTGCAGGTTGGCGAATAATTTGAGCTGTATTGTAGATTCGGGGGGCATTTTATATGCTGCCTATTTTGGTTTGGTGTGCTGGCTTGCTAAATCTACCGTCATTCGTTATATTTGCCGTTTATTATTGGACTGCATGCACAGTTCAGGTGAATTCTAGAACCAATCCATTTGAAAGTCAAGCCTACAAAGCTTTTGTTAGTGTTGCCATGATTAATACGATAACCACAACAATTTGTTTGTTGTCGGGCTTGACTTTCCGATGTAGAATGATCATATGCGATCAAAGTTTGAATGGTTTTAATCAGAACCCCCATAATTGAACCCAAAAGATCGCATGCGTCGGTTATGGATTATCGTTCAATGCCTTTGACCGATACCGGAAAACGTTTATGCAAATGACCTTTAAAAAGGCTCTGGTAACCGGTGGTGCCGGGTTTATCGGCTCTCATCTGGTGGAAACGTTAACTGCGGCCGGCTGCCAGGTGACGGTTTTGGATAATCTGTCATCCGGCAACCTTGCCAATTTAAACCACCTGGATGGAAAATACACATTTTATCAAGAAGATATTCGGGACTCCAAAGCATTGCTTGCGGCTGCTGAAAAATGTGACGTCATCTTTCATCTGGCTGCTATTGTTTCGGTTCCGCTGACCGTAGAAGAACCGCTGGAGGCTGCCGCTGTCAATGAAATGGGATCCCTGCTGGTTTTTGAGACCGCACGCCAGCAAAAAGTCAAAAGGGTTGTATTTTCAAGCTCCTGTGCAATATACGGAGACGACCCGCACCTGCCTAAGCATGAAGATATGCGACCGAACCCCACGAGTCCGTATGCAGTTCAAAAATTGACGGCCGAACATTATGCCAGGGTATTTTATGAACTGTACGGCATCGAGACGGTTGCATTACGTTATTTTAATGTTTACGGCCCCCGTCAGGACCCTTCCTCACCTTATTCGGGTGTTATTTCAATTTTTATGACCAAAGCGCTGCAGAATCAGGCAGCCGTTATCTATGGCGATGGTAATCAGAGCAGGGATTTTATATTTGTCCGGGATGTGGTCAACGCCAACCTGCTGGCTGCAACCGCCCCAAACGCCTGCGGACGGGTTCTCAATATCGGCTCGGGTCGTGTGGTTCGGATCAACGATTTATGGGGGACCATATGTAAAATTTCCGGACGGCAGCGGGATCCGCAGTATGCGCATAAAAGGCCTGGAGATATTAACGCATCTTTGGCCGACATTGAGCGGGCCAAAGCCGTGTTGGATTTTGATTGCCGGGTTTCCCTTGAGGCCGGACTGAAATCGACCTTTGACTGGTACCGTCAGAATCAGATTTCAGAAGACAGAGGACAGAAGTCAGACAGCCGATAACAGAAGTCAGAGGTCAGATAACAGAAGTCAGAAGACGGATAGAACACGACAGAGGCCTGGTGAGATGCATTATCCTTTTATCTTTGCTT
>JASFIG010000247.1:0-7270 GCA_050122795.1 Desulfobacterales bacterium | reverse complement strand
ACGCGGCCCAGATAATCCTTACGTTCGGTTTTGCTGCCGTCGTCCGGATCGGTTACAGTTGTCGATAATCCATCGTAGTCAAAAAAGGCGACCACCGATCCGTATTCACCGTCGGCACTTTCAATGGTTTCCGGTCTGTTGCGCAGATCAAAGGTGGTTTGCTGCCAGGGGTAAGCTTCCGAGGGAAATAGAGGATACTCTGTGCCGGTGGCAAAAAACGGACCTTCGTTTAGATCATTGCGCCCCAGGGCATCGTAGAATCTTTTTGTGACAATAGATTGGCCGCCCTCGCCAAAGGTGATCGTCTGAATTTCCCGGCCCAGCCCGTCGATATACCGGTAGGCATCGATGGCGCTGCCGGCCTCATCCTCCTTTACCCGGTTCACGACATAGCGGGGAAATTCCTCATCGTGATATTCGGTGGTCACCCGGCCGCCGTCGGGCAGATCCACCTGCAACGGGCGACCGAACGCATCGTAGTTGTAGTAGGTGCGGTTGCTGTTTTCATCTTTTGTGATCGTCACCTTGCCAAAGCGGTAGTCCCAGGCTTCGTTTTCAACGCTGTGAGAAACCCCGTTGGTCTGCGGATAAACGATCTTGACCGGAAAGGTGCGGGTCAGCGTGTCGTATTCGGTTACGGTCGTATGGCCCCTGGCATCTGTGATGGCGATCGGGTTGCCATATTCATCATAGGTCATCTCAATTTTGGGATTGGCAGCGCCGTTCAGCCAGAACTCCTGGTACATAAGATTGCCCGTTCCGGATTCATAACCGTAATAGGATTCCCGCACCTTGCCGCTGGCACTGCCCAAAACGGTTTCGCGGGTCTTGCGCCACATCCAGTCTGCCAGGTTGGCATAGGCGTAGTTAACGGTCACATCTTCGCCCTCTGTGCCGGAAGCGGTTTTGGAAAGAAGGTTGCCGTTGCTATCGTCATAGGTGTAATTTTCGCGGGCAAATATTGTTACGCCGTCACAGGACTCGGAAAGCTTCTGATGCAGTTTTACAAATGCAGCGGTATCTTGCGGTGGATCCAAAAGTTGTTTGTCCCATGTGAAGACGGTTTTTGACAGCAGGGCACCGTTTTCTCCCGGCTCGCGCAGCTTGACTTCATATTGCCGGCCCTTAAACCATTGATCCTGGTGAAAGATGGTTTCTGTGACGGTTGTATAGGGCGTACCAACCGCATGGGCCCGGGTGACAGTTTTAAAACCGCGAAACTCCCGTGTCGCCGGCTCATACAAACCGCCGGAGTAGCTAATTTTAGTAACGGACTGCTTTCCCAATCCGTCGTCAATGGTGATCTTTGAGACCGGGTGAACAATCATGGGAAGGCGTTTGTTTTTAAAGGCAGAGGAGGCCGTATATTGGATCCAGGTTGTCGCGCCCAGACCGTTGGTGATGAAAGACAGGAGGTCGGTTTTTTGTTCAAAGGCAAAATAGCGCTGCAGCGTTCCCCCATCATGGCGAATGATGAATTCCCGGCTACCGTTGCCGTCAATATCCATAACCACCAGCTGAGATTCACCGTTATAACCGGCAACCTTCTGCTTGCCAATATACACAAATGCATCGCCGTCAGAGACATAGCGCTGCAGGGTGCCGCCGTCGTGGCGGATGATAAAGTCGCCGCGACCGTCACCGTTAAAATCCAGCGGCGCCAGCTGAGATTCACCGTTATAGCCGGCAACATTTTGGGATCCGTTTTTTTCAAACGCGGCGCCATTCGATACGTAACGTTTTAAATTCCCGCGTTTGCTGCGCGTAATAAAGTCGCTGCGGCCGTCACCGTTGATGTCCAGTGGGACCAGCTCGTTATTTTGATTATATGGGGTGACGCTCTGGGACCCGGTGTATTCAAACTGATCACCATCAGAGATGTAAAGCTGCAGGGTGCCGCCGTCGTGGCGGATAATAAAATCGCCACGGCCGTCGCCATTAATGTCCAGCGGCACCAGCTGAGATTCACCGTTGTAGCCGGCAACCTTCTGCATGCCACTATAGACAAACGCGTCGCCGTCAGAGACATAGCGCTGCAGGGTGCCGCCGTCATGGCGGATGATAAAATCGCTGCGACCGTCACCGTTGAAATCCAGAGGGACCAACTGAGATTCACCGTTATAGCCGGCAACCTTCTGTGACCCGATGTATTCAAACTGCTCCCCGTCGGACAGGTAGCGCTGCAGGGTGCCGCCATCGTGGCGAATAATAAAATCCATCAGTCCGTCGCCATTCATATCCAGCGGCACCAGCTGAGATTCACCGTTGTAGCCGGCAACCTTCTGCTTGCCAATATACACAAATGCGTCTCCGTCGGAGACGTAGCGCTGCAGGGTTCCGCCGTCATGGCGGATGATAAAATCGCTGCGACCGTCACCGTTGAAATCCAGAGGGACCAACTGAGATTCACCGTTATACCCCGCAACAACCTGGCTACCGTTATGGGAAAAATCGGCATCCGGCCACTGAATGGACCCCATGACCAGAGGCGGCAGTGCTGACCCGCCGCTAATTTCTCCGGTTTGCGAGTCCACCCGCACGTCACTGCCAAACTGCTGAACGCCAGACAGCAAACTTCGCCCCGTGCTGCTACTGTACTGAAAGCCGTCCGTTTGCGGTTCGGCGTCGTAGATCAATTCATAAGCCCTGACCGGGTCCTCATTGGCAAAGATGGCTATTGTCCTGAGCCGATAGGCGGTTCGCACGGCAAAATAGGGCGTATAGACAGCAGGAGCATCGTCGCGCTCTTCCAGGTAAAATCGTATGGCGTTGGCCGGGCCCAGGCTGCCGTTGGCCGTATAACTAATTTCATCCAGATAAATCTGGCCCTGGTCTTTAACGTAGGCAACGGTCATAGTGTTGCCGTTGGGATCCTGCACCCGATCCAAACACCATTTGAACACCCGGCTGCTATCAGCCGGATCATCCTGCCGCGATACCGCCCTTGTTCCGTAAAAATATGTTGTGCCGTCTTTGGCTGTGACCTCCCAGCCATCCTCTCCCTTGTACCGGTATCTGGCAAAGCCGGCTTCAATTTTGGCTCCGTAGTATCCCGGGCCCCAGTCGTCGCGTTTAACCAGATCGGAAGAAGCCCCTTCCTTTACAACGACATAATCATTGACGCTGTAGTCAACGCCGTATTTCGTGGAGCGCTGGATCGAGCCCACATCCAGATTCCAGCCAACACCGATCCAGCCATTTCTTTGATAGCTATTGTAGGTCAGGTTCAGATTGGGTTGAATACCGCTTCTGCCCGGCGGCACCAGAATCGGTACTCTGGCCATAGCGGCACCGGTAAATTGAAGGGTGTCAATGGTCGGATTGGAAATGCCGGTAATTGCCTTTCCGCCTGAGCCCGACCCCCCGGAGCTCACCGCAGAAGCGGATGCCCCGACTGAATCAGCCGAGATGGCGGCTTCTTCGGATTTTTCATCGTCCGGGTATGTGACACCCACGCCGTCAGATGTTAGTTCAGCTGTTGTTTCTGTGTCTGCAGTGGAATCTGATAAAGAACCCGGCGCTTCGCGGGATGATGGTGAGACAATGCTGCTTTCAGCAACATCTATTGGATTGGATGCAAATAAAATACAGACGATTATGATGAAAATAAAAGAATAAGCCTTGCCGCCCCCTTTTGCTAGCTTCATTCAAGCCCCCCTGAGCAGAAATAAAGACTACCTTTACAGCTAAGCTTTAATTTATATGGGTTAACCTTTGTTTGAGCTGCTATCCTAGCAAATCAGAAAAAATGGGGCAAGAAAAAAATATCAATATTATCAATATTTTACAACACTTTACAGCATTTGACAGCATTTGACAGGTACCGCAAAAAAAATTGATAAATTTGATCTTTTATGGCAAGCATGACTACAATGTTATGATCAAAAGCAATTTTTGAGGAAATTGAAAAATGGAATATAAAATTAGCAGGTGCTATCTGGTTGTTCTATCTATGGTATTTCTGGTTCTCTCTCAATCTATCGGGATGGCTGAAGACAATGTGGTCCTGGATGAACTTTTGACCGAGGTTCAAAAGACACTCATCCGCGTGAATAATTCTATCGAAAAGGATCAACTGCCGCCGTTAAATAAAATTACCCTGAAATTAAAAAGCACCCTGAGTACAAAAGCGGACGGTAAGATATCATTATATATCGTGCAACTGGGGGCCACCGTGACCAATGAAACGGTGCAAGAAATCAATCTTGAGCTCAAACCGCCAAAACCCGCTGATGGTGAACAGTTACAATCAATTGAAGATTCGCTGGCAACCGCAATCATCGAAGCAGCCAAAAGTGCTCACAGGGCTTCACAAAGAAAACCCCCGCTGCATCTTTCCAAGCTGACTGCGACCATTCGATTCGTCGTCAGATCAGAAGGCGGCGGCGGTGTGAACTTCAAGCTGCTACCTGTGACCGTGAAGCTCGGCGGGAAAGTCAAAGACGTAACGACGCAACAGATCATCATCGAATTTAAAGGCTAACCACAGAAGTACGGCGTTCGCAGAACACTTGATTTTTATTAACCGCAGATTACGCAGATTAACGCAGATTATCTTTAGAAGTGGTTTCAAAACCCCATCTCCCCGCTTTAAGAAGCGGGATTTCGCATCTATTTTAAAAAAGAATATTAAAGGCGCTCAAAAGGCCCGATGGCTGCGTTGCCCCGCAGGGCGGGATTCGCATCTGATTTTATAAATTAGGGTGCAGCACAGGCCTCCGGTAAATGCTCACATACTCATGTATGCTGCGCTTTCCCGACTTGTCCCGCCATAGCCCGACGCTTATCCAAGGGCGACGGCGGATCGGCCTGACGCCTTGCCCTTGGATCTGATCTGAGGTTTTGAAACCACTTCTAGTCAAATAGTTTTAAATGGATTACATCCATTGACTAATCGACTGTTTGCTATTTAACTGTTTAACTAACAATTTAAACTAAAAGGACGCCACGTTAGAAAAAGTTCAGAGGTTCAGGGTTCAAAATTAATCGTATTCAACAACCGTCAACCGACACATTTCAATTCTAATGGTCAGGCAAAAATTGAAAAGCGTCTTCAATATTCCAAACGTTACCATCTTCTTTGCCGTTATTAGCTTATTTGCGGTCTTTCCGCTTTTCTCAATTGCCGGCCAATTCCAGGTTGTCAGTGTATATGACGGTGACACTGTTAAAGTTACCGAAAATGGAAAAAAAATTACGATCCGCCTGGTTGGTATCGATGCCCCAGAAATGTCTCACAAAAAACACCTCCCCGGGCAACCGTTCTGCGCGAAAGCCAAAGATCATCTTTCCAGTCTGATTCTCAACAAGGTGATTCATATCAAAATTTACGGAAAAGACGAGTCCGGGACCTTCCTGGGAGAAATATTCGCAAATAACGTAAATATCAATATTGAGATGATTAATGCCGGATTGGCGGAGGTGCACAGGGGTCCACCGGTCCAAGGTCATGAAATGACCGGTTATAGGGCTGCTGAAAAAAAAGCAAAAGAAGATACAAAAGGCATATGGGAGCTCCGGGACCAATATTTTTCCCCGTGGGATTGGCGGGAAATGTATAACATTCGGGATTAGGTACTGGGGATTGGGTATTCGTTATCGTAGACCAGGCATTGGGCAAAAACGTGAGGGCTGGCTTTGCACAGACAAAGATTGGGTTCTCAAGTTGGTTTTTCTTGACAATTGGAAGCGCTTAAAATATCAAGACATCAATAATCGTATGATTTATCGGGGTTGAATCTCAATCCGGAATTTGGTCTTTTCTTCATTTCTTTCTCTCTATTTATTCGCACGGCAAACTACATTTCAAACTCTTATCTGCCCTTCTCGCTGAAATCGACGTTAACCCCTTTTAAACCGAACATCAAAAATATTGGAATATGCAAATCCCGCAGGAGCCGTTTTATAGTGGTTGTCAAAAAAACGTTCCGATTGCGGAACGTTTTTTTGCTCCAACACTTATGCCGCCATCCTTTTTTTGCGTTATTCCGAACATTAATATGACACGCGGTATAAATTATAAGGGCCTGGCTATCATCCAAGAAAGGGGGTAAAAATGATTAGATGGATGCGCAAAGCACCAATTGCTGGAGGAAAACTCCAGGAAGCCGTTCAATGGGCGAAAGAAACCCGCGAATATACAAAAACAAAATTTGAGGGCGGTGCCGACGTTAAAATATTTGTGGAAACGCTGGGAGACTGGGGCGTCATGTGCTGGATGGTCGACTTTGAAAATTTAGCCACGCTCGAGCTGGCCGGACAGGCACTGGATGCGGACGCTGGATATCTGGAGCGATTGAAGGCCGCCAACGAAATTTTTACATCAGGTATCGTCGATAAAGTCTATCAATCCATTGATTGATTTTCCATTTAAACTGGATAGTAGCCAGGTCCAGGTTAAAAAGGTTCAGGGTTCAAGGGTTCACCCGCCTTCGCTAAAGCTCCCGTCTTCGCTCTTTCGAGCTACGCCACGACAAGTCGGCGCGGCAGGCAAGGTTCAGGGGTTCTGGGTTTATCAAATAATGGTTAGTTTAGACTATTTAATAGCATGACCAAGATTCAGTTTTTCATTTTTCTAAATTCATACACAATTTAATCTGACATCATACTGAGTAGCGATACGTTTATCGTATCGCTACTTTTAGAAGACCTAATTGTTTACAGATACTACAAGCGCTATCACAGCTTCGGTCAAAATTTGTACAGGTTGGAGAAATCTGTATTTGTAACGTCAGGCGTGAGCTGCGTGCCAAATACATTCCGAATCTGCATGGTCTTTACGATAAGCCGCCAGACTTCTTCACGTCAGCTCCACGCTTTTGTTCGGCCTTTCTTTGGTCAAAGATATCAGCATTAAGCCCCATTGCCTTAGCACGTACCTTCCATTGTTTCCGCGCCAGAGCGCGCATGTCTTCAACATCGTCTGTTTCATCCATAATTTCCATGCCCATAAGCGTCTCGATTAAATCCTCTAGTGTCACCAGTCCATCCGTCCCTCCATGCTCATTGACGACTATAGCAATGTGCTGGCGATCCTTAAGAAACCGCTCCAACAATGCTATCAACGATACCGACTCCGGAACAACAAGTATTTCACGCTTCAATGCTTTGAGTTTTTCATCGCCTCGCTCATGGGCGGCGTTAATCAGAACATCCTCTTTAAGAGCAAAACCAGTTATGTCGTCAATACGTGTCTCATATAGCGGCAGACGAGAAAAAGGGGTTTGAGCAACTTGTTTCAACGAATCGATAATTTTCATATCCTCGGGTA
>JASFIG010000246.1:0-7271 GCA_050122795.1 Desulfobacterales bacterium | reverse complement strand
GTTTTGCCGAAATCGGCCTTGCTTGCCCTTTAACGTATCACTCAACGATTTTAAGGGCCGCTTGTTGGTTCCGGTGATCACTCGGCCGTGCCGCCCGTTGTCAAACAGAACGTCAACGGATTCCTGAAGCATCCGTTTTTCATTGCGCACGATTATTTCCGGAGCTTTTAGATCGATCAGGCGCTTTAAGCGGTTGTTGCGGTTGATAACGCGACGATACAGATCATTGAGGTCGGATGTCGCAAAGCGGCCACCCTCCAATGGTACCAGCGGCCGCAGGTCGGGTGGAAGGACCGGGATGACATCCATGATCATCCAGATCGGATCCACACCGGACTTGCGGAAGGCATCAACAATCTTCAACCGTTTGGATAGTTTCTGTCGCTTGGCAACGGAGCCCGTCGCTTTGATGTCAGCTTTAAGCTCCGCATACAATTCCTCCAGATTGATGTTTTGCAATAGCGTCTGAACGGCTTCGGCTCCAATGCCGGCCTCGAACTTGGGACCATATTCTTCCAAAGCTTCCATGTATTTTTCATCTGAAAGCAACTGCCCTTTGGTCAGAGGCGTATTTTTGGGATCCAGCACGATGTAGCTATCAAAATAGAGCACCTTTTCCATGTTCTTTAAGGTCAGATCCAGTAGATTGCCGATTTTACTGGGCAGGCTCTTTAAAAACCAAATATGTGAGACCGGCGTGGCCAGCTCGATGTGCGCCATGCGCTCACGTCGCACTTTGGATTGAATGACTTCGACGCCACATTTTTCGCAAATCACACCGCGGTGCTTCATCCGCTTGTATTTACCGCAATTGCACTCATAATCTTTGGTCGGTCCAAAAATCTTGGCGCAAAACAGCCCATCGCGCTCGGGTTTAAAGGTCCGATAATTGATGGTTTCCGGCTTTTTGATCTCACCATGCGACCATTTTCTGATTTGTTCCGGTGAAGCCAGCGAAATGCGAATACCGAAGTACTTCCGTGGATCTGTCGGTTTGGCAAAAAAATCATAAAGAGTTTCCATTGTGATTTCCTATATATGTTTGGTTGAGTTGAAAATCTACCCCGCCAAGATATTCAATGCTTTAATTAGTTTTTGGCTTCCAGCTCGTTTTCTTCCAAAAGTGCAATGTCCAACCCCAGGGCCTGCAATTCCTTGGTCATAACCCGGAAGGATTCAGGAATCCCGGGTTCCAGAACATTTTGACCTTTGACAATTTTCTCATACATGCGCGTTCGACCGGCCATGTCGTCGGACTTTACGGTCAAAAATTCCTGCAGTGCATAAGCCGCCCCGTAGGCTTCCATTGCCCAGACTTCCATCTCTCCCAGACGCTGGCCGCCGAACTGGGCTTTGCCGCCCAACGGTTGTTGGGTCACCAGTGAATAGGGGCCTATTGAACGGGCGTGAATTTTGTCATCGACGAGGTGATGCAACTTCATCACATACATGGTCCCCACCGTGACCTTATCATCAAATGGCTCACCGCTGCGGCCGTCGAATAGGGTTGCCTGGCCGCTTTCATCCAGACCGGCTTCTTTCAACAATGCTTTTATTTCGTCTTCCTTGGCACCATCAAAAACCGGTGTGGCCATGTGGACGCCCTCATTATAAAAACGTGCAAAATCAATCAGCTGCTCGTCGTCCAAACTATCAATTGCTTTTCGCTGCGCAAGAATCGCAAAAATTTTCTTCATTTTATCGCGCAACGCTTTGTATTTTTGCTCCTGGACCAGTGCATTTAGCTGATCGCCAAGCCCCTTGGCAGCCAGGCCCAGATGGATTTCTAATATCTGACCGACATTCATTCGCGATGGAACGCCCAGCGGGTTGAGCACCATGTCAACCGGCGCACCATCTTCGAAATAGGGCAAATCCTCAATTGGCAGAATTCGGGAGACGACGCCCTTGTTGCCATGACGGCCGGCCATCTTGTCTCCCACCGACAATTTGCGTTTCATGGCCACATACACTTTAACCATCTTGATCACACCCGGTGGCAGATCATCTCCTTTCTCATATCGACTGACCTGTTGCTCGAAAGCCAATCGACACAGTTCGCGCTGGTCCCGATAGCGCTCCAGGATTTCATGAACCTGTTGACTGGCTTTAGGATCTTTGAGTACAAGGCCTTCCAGCTGCGCCAGCGGAACCTGCGCCAAAAGATCTGTAGAAATCTTGGCACCGTTTTCAATGTAAACTTTCTTGCCTTTTTTCAACGCGGCCATGGCCTTTTTGCCGATGAGCAGATCGGCCAGCTGGGTTCGCACCACTTCTTCGATCACCGCCAGCTCATCGTCACGGTCTTTTTCAAGAGATGCAATCTCCTCATTTTCAATCAGTCGTGTGCGGTCGTCTTTATCGATCCCGCGCCTTGAAAATACTTTAGCGTCAATTACGATTCCCTGAACTCCCGGTGGCACCCGCAAGGATGTATCTTTGACATCACCGGCTTTTTCTCCAAAAATGGCCCGCAGCAGTTTTTCTTCCGGCGAAAGCTGCGTTTCTCCTTTGGGCGTTATTTTTCCCACAAGAATGTCGCCCTGCTGCACCTCGGCGCCCAGATGAATAATACCGCTGTCATCCAAATTTTTTAAGGCTTCTTCACCCACATTGGGAATGTCTCGCGTAATTTCCTCCCTGCCCAATTTGGTGTCTCTGGCGACGACTTCAAATTCTTCTATATGAACCGATGTGTAGACGCCGTCGCGCACCAGCCTTTCGCTCACCAGGATCGAATCCTCAAAATTGTAGCCGCCCCAGGGCATAAAGGCCACGGTGACATTTTTCCCCAGGGCCAGCTCGCCCTGATCGGTTGCCGGGCCGTCGGCAATGATCTGACCGGCCTCGACAAACTCGCCTTTGCGCACAATGGGACGGTGGTTAAAACAGGTGTTCTGATTGGATCGAATGAACTTTGACAGATTGTAAATGGTGACGTCTTTTTCAGAAGGCGTTTCCGTCGGGTGGTGCTTTAAAACGATTCGAGACGCATCAACGTGGACGACTTCGGCATCCCGCTTTGCCACGACCGCAACACCGGAATCCCGAGCCACTACGCCCTCGATCCCGGTCCCCACCAAAGGAGCGGAGTTGATCAGCAGCGGCACCGCCTGGCGTTGCATGTTAGAACCCATCAGCGCCCGGTTGGCATCATCATTTTCCAGAAATGGAATCAATGAGGCCGAAACGCTCACCAGCTGATTGGGCGAAATATCCATCAGGTCAATTTTTTGTTTTTCGATCATCATAAATTCGCCGGCAACCCGGGAGGTGACCAGCGGATTGACATAAGCACCCTTTTTGTCGATAGGCGCGTTGGCCTGGGCAATGGGATGATCTTTTTCCTCAAAAGCATCAAGGAATTTTACTTCTTCAGTAACCTTGGCACTCTCAACAACCCGGTAAGGTGTTTCAATGAAACCATATCGATTGACACGTGCATATGTGCTCAAAGAGACAATCAGGCCAATGTTGGGGCCTTCTGGAGTCTCAATGGGGCAAATACGCCCGTAATGTGAGGGGTGAACATCGCGCACCTCAAAACCCGCCCGTTCGCGCGTAAGACCGCCGGGCCCCAGTGCACTCAGGCGCCGTTTGTGTGTTGTCTCAGAAAGCGGGTTGGTCTGATCCATAAATTGAGATAGCTGACTGGTGCCGAAGAATTCTTTGACCACTGCCGATACCGGCTTGGGATTTACCAGATCGTGCGGCATCAGCGCATCAACCTCCTGAAGGCTCATGCGCTCTTTAATGGCCCGTTCCATCCTTACGAGCCCGATACGATATTGATTTTCAAGCAATTCGCCCACTGCACGAACCCGGCGGTTGCCCAGATGGTCGATATCATCAACCACCCCCTGAGTATCCCGCAGCTGGATCAGGGCTTTTGCCGTCAGCAAAATATCTTCTTTGCGCAGGATATTCAAATTGATCTCACTGCCGATCCCCAGGCGCTGATTTATTTTTAATCGCCCGACACCGGAAAGGTCATAATAGGTTGATCGAAAGAATAAATTGTCGATAAAATCCTGGGCAACTTCCGGTGTTGCTGGATTGCCCGGCCTCAGCCGACGGTAGATTTCAATCAGGGCTTCTTCCTTGGTTTCAACCTTGTCCAGTAAAAGCGTTTTGCGAATAGAGTCGCTGTTGGCGGAGGCATCGACATACAGCAGATCGAATTCGGTGATGCTATTGTCACTGAGCTTGGTCAATGTGTCTTCTTCGATCAATTCGGCGACTTTTACGATTGGTTCCCCGCTCTTTTCATCAACAATGGTATTGGCAAAAGCGCGATCAATGATCTCTTCCACGTTGATCGGAATTAATTTGGTGCGCAAGGATTTGAGACGTTTAATGGCCTTGACGGTAAACACACGGCCTTTGCGGACGATGACTTCTCCGCTTTTGGAATCCCGCACTTCTTTGCTCGCCCGTTTGCCTCTGAGGAACGCTTCATTAAACTCTTTATAGTAAAGTTTGCCCTTTACGATGATTTTTTCGGTTTCGTAAAAGTAGCTCAGTAGATCCTCTGTCGTGTAGCCAAACGCCTTAAACAACAAGGTGACCGGAAACTTACGCCGGCGATCAATGCGAATATAGACGATATCCTTAGGATCGACTTCCATATCAATCCAGGAACCACGAACCGGTATGATTCGAGAGCTGTAAATGATTTTCCCGCTGGAATGGCTTTTTCCCTTGTCATGGTCAAAGAACACGCCTGAAGACCGATGCAGCTGGCTGACCACAACCCGCTCGGTTCCATTGATAATGAAGGTCCCTTTTTCGGTCATCAAGGGAATCGTGCCAAAATATATTTCCTGTTCCTTGATGTCGCGGATGTTTGAAACATTGGTATCATTATCGATTTCATACACCACCAGTCGGACTGTGATCCGAACCGGTATTTCATATGTCATCCCGCGGTGAACGCATTCCTCGATGCTGTGCTTGACCTCACCGAAGCGGTAAGATACAAATTCAAGGGAGGCGCTACCGGTAAAATCCTTAATCGGAAAAACAGATTTAAAGACAGTTTGTAAACCAATCTCCTCACGCTTCTCAGGAGGGATATCCATTTGCAGAAGCCGCTGAAAGGACTCGCGTTGCATTCCAATAAGATCAGGAATTCCAACGATTTGCTTTATTTTTCCAAAATTTTTCCGAATTCGTTTTGGCGCCAAAGGGCTTTTCGACATGGCATCTCCACTGTTAGTTGGGGTTATAAGTTACTGTTGATAAAGTGACTGGAACCACAATAACTTGACCGGCGTCGCGCAATGGGGGGCTGCCATCGTTTCCGATGCGCCCCCCTTGCCTGTATATTTTCAGGTGATTCTATTTGACCTCCACCTGAGCGCCGGCCTCTTCGAGCTGGGCTTTAATTTTTTCAGCTTCATCTTTGGCCACACCCTCTTTGACCGGTTTGGGGACTTCGTCAACCAACGCCTTGGCATCTTTTAATCCCAGTCCGGTGATGGCCCGAACTTCTTTAATAACCGCGATTTTCTTATCTCCAGCGGCTGTAATAATGACATCAAACTCGGTCTTTTCCTCTGCGGCCGCAGCCTCACCCGGGGCTGCCCCCGGGGCCATCATCGCAACCGGAGCGGCTGCGGAGACCCCGAATTTTTCTTCCATTTCTTTGACCAGCTCGCTGAGTTCGAGCACCGACATACCGGCTACAAATTCAATAACATCGTCTTTGGTAATACTTGCTTTCGCCATTTTTTCCTCCAGTTTCATTAACACCATCATCATTTGATGGTTTATTCGTTTGGTAAGTTAGGCTGCTTCTTTTTGCTCTCTGATGGCCTGCAAAACACTGAGAAATTGCCTCGGAATTTCTGCCAGCGTTCTGACAAAGCCGGTGGGAACACTGTTCATCGTGGCAACCAACATGCCCAAAAGAACTTCCCGCGACGGCAAATCTGCAAGGGCTTTGATTTGATTGCTGTCCAGAACCGTGCCGTCCATGACGCCGGCTTTGATTTCAAACACTTTGTGGTCTTTGGCAAAATTGGTTAGCACTTTTGCCGGCGATACCGGATCGCCATAACTCAAAGCGACGGCATTCGGACCCTTGAATATGTCCTTGATCAAGTCGACATCAGTTCCTTCTGCTGCTCGAATGAGAAGCGAATTTTTTGCAACCTTGTATTCAACTTCTTCTTCTGTGAGCTTGCGACGCAAATTATTGATGGCCGCAACATCAAGGCCCTTATAATCGGTCACAAATACAACGGCAGCCTTTGTAAATCGCTCGTTTAAATCCTTGGTGATTCGTTTTTTCTCTTCAAGATTCACGATTTGCCTTACACCCCCTTTCCCTTTCTTTCTGACAAAACCGGAGGAATTTGTGTTGCCGATTTACAATTGACGTTCGTATGTTTCTGTCTAGCTCAGAGCCGGTCAGAAACGGGAATCATACAACTGTCTCGGCAGGCCGGCAGTGCCGATTAAACACGATCCCAGCTGTGTGCTGCGAGCGTGAACCTACGGTCTTTGACAGATCCATTTCTAATGTGAAGCGCCAAAATCAGTGTGTTCCAGTGGACCATTTCGGCTGGCCGCATCTGATTGAGGGCTTTGTGCTATTTTAAAAGATCTTTAACCAGGGCTGCATCAACCTTAAGGCCGGGCCCCATGGTCGTTGAAATCGCAATTCCTTTAAGATAGGTTCCTTTGCTGGAAGCCGGCTTGAGACGCATAATGGTATCAAAAAAAGCTGCCATGTTCTGAACAATTTTATCAACACCAAACGAAACTTTGCCCATCGGTGCATGCACGATTCCAGCTTTTTCAACCCTGAAGTCGATCTTTCCGGCCTTCAGATCCTGAATGGCCCGCGCCACTTCGAATGTAACGGTTCCGGTTTTGGCGTTCGGCATAAGACCGCGTGGGCCCAACAGCTTTCCAATCTTTCCTACGGAGCCCATCATATCGGGTGTGGCAACGGTTTTGTCGAACCCAAACCAACCGCCCTTAATTTTTTCAATTAAATCGTCATTGCCGACGAAATCAGCTCCGGCTTCGGTGGCCTCTGTTTCCTTTTCGCCCTTGGCAAACACCAGCACTTTTATATCCTTGCCGGTTCCATGCGGCAGAATCACGCTGCCTCTGACCATCTGATCTGCATGCCTGGGGTCAACACCCAGACGTACGGCTAAATCGACTGTTTCATCAAACTTGGCATACGCTGAATCCAAAGTCATTTGAACGGCATCATTGAAACTGCTGACACCTTCAGATTCGATTTTTTTCTTGGA
>JASFIG010000245.1:0-7274 GCA_050122795.1 Desulfobacterales bacterium | reverse complement strand
CAAGGCCCATACCCGTTTGGTCATCATCAACCATGCTTCCAATGTGATTGGCACAGTCCAGCCGGTGGCGGCCATCGGCCGCATCTGCCGCGAACACGGTGTTCCGTTTGCCGTTGATGCCTCACAGTCGGCCGGTAAAGTGCCGATTGACATCGACAAAGACCACATTGATATCGTGGCGTTTACCGGTCATAAATCCCTGCTGGGGCCTACCGGCATCGGCGGCCTCTATGTCCGCGAAGGGATTGACATCCGCCATACCCGTGCCGGCGGAACGGGTGTGCGGTCCGCCGACCGCATGCATCTGAACGATTATCCGTACCGCCTTGAATACGGCACCGGTAATGTCATGGGCATTGCCGGATTGCATGCCGGCTTGAAGTGGATCGCCCAAAAAGGAATCGATCAAATTCATACCCAAGAAATGAAGCTGGCGCGCAGGGTGCGGGATGGGCTTATGGCGCTCGATGGGGTCACGCTCCATTGTCAGGAAGACCTGACCGATCATATCAGCGTTCTCAGTTTTAACATCGACGGCATGGAGGCGCTCGATACGGGTACGCTGCTGGACGGTGAGTACGATATCGCCTGCCGCACCGGACTGCATTGCGCTCCCCTGGTGCACGAGCAGCTGGGCACCGATAAGATCGGCGGTTCGGTGCGCATCGGCATCGGTCCCTTTAATACCGAAGCGCACATGAAAACCATGATCGAAGCCGTCAGTGAAATCGCTGATTTCAAAAAAAAATAATAGTGAAACTAAGATATCATATTTTGCGGCACAGAGGGCCAATGGATATCGCAGAGATTTTTTTATATGACAGTACCCATGATGCTTTTTTGCTGGGATCCCAGCGTCTCACGATACCTCCGCAAATGAGGATAAAATGACAAAACCGTTTTCTGTCGACAAGATCGCTAACAGAATTCTTTTCCTGCGCAATGAGAAAGTACTGCTTGACCGTGATCTAGCAGCATTATACGGAATTGAGACAAGGGTTCTGAATCAAGCGGTCAGCAGAAATATCAGAAGGTTTCCGCCAGATTTTATGTTTACACTGACGCGCGATGAAATCATGAGGATATCACATTCTGTGACATCCTCTGAAATCAAATATTCAAAACGCGTACGTGCATTTACCGAACAAGGTGTTGCCATGCTGTCCTCAGTGTTAAAAACCGATAGAGCAATTGAGGTAAACATTACCATAATGAGGGCATTTGTTCTATTTAGAAAGACGATTACATCTCATTCTGATTTGACCAACAAGCTTAAGGTGATCGAAAAACAGATTAAAGATCATGATGAAAAAATTCAGGCCATCTTTGAGGCCATTCAGCAACTCATCACAATAACTGAAAATTCTCAGAAACAAATTGGCTTTACTGCCAAAGAAGCCAAGAAATCATATGCCAGGATTCCCAAAAGTTCCTCCGTTTCTTTTTGCTGACACCTCTTTTATCCCCTTCTTGACCCTTGCATACAGACCGCCTATTTTATACAGAGTAAATCCTTTGAGGGGAAAAAGATGCCCATTTCTAAAATAGATTTTTTCCGGCGCGCAATATGGCAGGAGGGGGCGCTGTTAGCAGAGATCGAGCGCAACCTGGCCGTAGCCGATGATCCGTATGCCTCCGGCCGCTGGCAGTCAGCAGCGGCGCCCGGGGTTTACGAAGCCTACAAACAAACGCTGGGGGGCAGGCCGGTCGACAGCTTCGATCCGAACGGCTATCTGTCCGAGCTGGGGCTGAAAACGTCTCTGGCGACTGGCCGGACCAATGCCGATCTGCTGCGCGCTTTTCACCTCATTAAGGATTACCGCCCGGACCCGCGTTATTTCCCGTTTTCAAAAAAGACGGGGGCCCTGATCCAGACGTTCTTTCTGTCGGCCAGCAAAATCGCTGCCCATGCCGTCACAACCATCGATCGCATCCTTGATCCGGTGGCTGTCAGATGGATTGAAAAAAGCCACAAAACGCATCGATACCGCACAGCCCCTTATGGCCGCTTCAAGGACATCGCCAAGGCAGCGCCTTCCGAGCTGCCCAAGGAAGCACGTTATCTGGGGATTTTGCGCAAACAGGTGCGCCAGTTCGCATGGGACAGAGGACCGCATGCGGGCAGCATCGATCCGGGGCGCCGCGCCGGTGAAGACTTCGGCAGTTACGATGTGGCCCTTCGCTTTGGTTTCAGCAAGCTGCAGGCCCGCCGGATCGCCACCGAATGCTATGGTATCGATATCAGCCAGGCCCATTACCGCGATCCGTTCAATCCCGCCCGGCTTCGCATTACCGGAACGGTTGGTAAGATCGGCGACATTCAGCGGCATTACAACCGCAGCCCGGCCGGTGTGGAAGACACCCGCATCACCGCCGCCCGTATTCACCTGGCGCGCGCCCAAAGACTGGCCGATGAGGGTTTTTACGATGCTGCCGATGAAGAATTTGCCATCGGCCTGCACAGCCTGCAGGATATTTTTTCACACGCTCAGTTAACCCCCTCCACCCACACCTGTCTGGGAGAATTCCCCGATCTGGTCAAATATCATCCCCAGGCCATGTTTGAGACCGCCCTGGCCACCGAAGGTTATTTTAAAAAGTTTATTGCCGGTTTAAACCTGGAACCCCTCAAACCGCCGGCCGAGTCTCCAATCCTGAACGCATTTTCAGATGAAATGGTCGGCGGAACCGCCGGTTCGGATGGGCTGGCGCGCGTATCCCGAAAACTGGCCGCTTTTCCCGGGGGGCTGGTTGATTTTTTGGCGCACAACGATATCCGGTTATTCGTGGGTGCTGCCCAAACCATGCCCACCGAACTTGGCTTCGGGATGGATCTGGACGGTGACGGCCGCATTACGCCGGGCCGCTGGGTGGATGTCAACCGGGACGGGCAGCGGCACTGGTTCGAGGTCGAGGATCAAATCGAAGACGGCCGGGTCTGGGACCGCCAGCCGGCAGCGTATGATCATCATAACCGGCTTATTTTTATCTCGACGCCTGCGCTGGATGATCCTGAGTTTGAGATCATCTTAAAACACGAAATCGATCACGCCATCGATTGCTGTTTACAGGATGATCCGCACCTGGGAGCCAAGTGGCAAGCCTATATCGTCAAGCTGTACAATACAGCGCGGCGCCAGGGAACCATCGCCTTCGACGAGTCTGATAAACATGAATTCTTCGCCCAAACGTCAACTACGGGATCAACCGGCTCAACGGGCTTAACCGACTAAACCTGATAACCAATTTTTTGCTTGTTTTAAGGCTCAGAATGTTGTGAATATGGTTCCTAAATAACCAGATGAAAAAATATTTTGACATACTCGAACTGGATGAATCGGCCACAATTGAAGCCGTAGAACGGGCCTATCAGGAATTGATCAACGCCTGGCATCCGGAAAACTACCAGAACCTGCCCCGCTACAAACGCAAAGCGGAAACGAAATTAAAGGAAATAAATGAAGCCTACGCGCAGCTAAAAGCGTATCTGGCAGCCAGGCCGCAACCCGCAGCAGGGCTTGGCCGGACAGAAGCGGACGTTCAGACCATCGACGCTGCGCCGGAACCGCAGGCCCCTGAGGCGCCGGCGCTGGATTCTGAACCGGAGCCGACACCGGAGCGCTCGCTCGAATCGCCGCCCTGGGAGCCCCAACACCCGACACAGCCTGATAGTGTCATCAGCCGACCCCAGATTCAAAAAACCGTTCAAAAAAGCCTGATATTTGGTTTTGTGGCCATAATTGCGGTACTGGGTGTTTTGCTGCTTTATCGGATTTTGCATCGGCAGCCGTCAACAGCATCGCAAACATCGGTGATCGAAAAAGCGCAATCGGCTGTTGCGGCCACGCAAAAGCCTGCAGCGCCGGCCCGCCCTGAAAAAGAACCGGCGCATGAGGCGCGAAAGGCAACTGATGCGGCCCAGCTGCAAAAGGAGGCCCGGGCGAGCATTCAAAAACAGGCACCGTCACTTGCAGCTGCGGCTCCGGACCGAATAGACTATCAAAAGGATCTGTCCGAGGCGGTTCTGAACCCCTTCAACCGGGATGGGGCCCGGGTCAGACGGGTTCAGAGAAGCTTGATAGCCAACGGCTATGAGACCGGACCGATTGACGGTATTATCGGCCCTTTTACCAGCGCGGCCCTGCAGCAATTTGCGGCCGATCATAAAATGGGCCATGACCATCTGTTTGCGCCGGATTTAGCCGCGGCTGTGGTGCTTTACGCCGAGGTCGCAGCCAAACACCCCGACTGGCATCAAATTATTGCCAGCGAAGAATTTGTGAGCTGGCTGGGCAGCCAGACCCACTACGGGACCGACCGTATTCAAACATTGAAGGATTCGGCCACCTCCCGGCAGGTCAATGATATTATCGAGCTGTATAAATTAGAACACAACATGCAACCCGACTAATCCCTCCCTGCCCAAAACCTCTATTGAGAACATCCGAGGACGAGGACGATAAATCGCAGCAGATTTCGTCCTCGTCGTCGTCCTCGTAGGCGTCCTCGAGAACTCAAACCATCTTTCACGCATAACGCGCAGGCCGCAACCTACCCTCCGCTTTCTGCCATCTGCTTGCCGCGGCGTAGCTTGGCAGAGCGAAGCCGGGTCCTCTGTCTTCTGCCCTCTGAAAACCTACGCAGTGCTCCCATCCACCAGCGGTATGATCCGCAGGGTTACCCTTCGGTTGATCGCGTTGCTCGAAGACACCGGCTGGGACTCACCAAAACCCACGGACCGAATCCGCCTGGGGTCGATGCCGCGCTGAATCAGCACATTTTTGACAGCCGCTGCTCTGCGCTCGGACAGCTGCTGATTGTAAAGTTCAGTACCGACCGCGTCGGTGTGGCCTTCAACCTGAATGGCGGTATGATTGTATTTCTGCAGCACGGGCGTTACGCGATCAATTTCGGCAAATCCGCCGGATTTGACGGCTGACGAATCAAAATCAAAGAAGACATCGCCCTTGAAAGTGGCCAAAAGAATATCGGTGTTTTCGCGATCCCGCTCGATGCTTGCGCGATTGTAAGCCCTTGATTCTGCAAGGGCAGCATTTAGCTCGGCTTCCTGCCGGTCCATGTAGGAAGCCACCTGATAGCCGGCCAATCCGCCGATTCCGGCACCGATGAGTCCGCCAATCCATGCCCCTGTATTACCGGCGTAGGCACCCCCGATGACGGCCCCTAACCCGGCACCGCCGGCTGCACCAACGGCGGTTCCGGTTTGCTGTCTTTGCGACATTCCCGTACATGCAATCAATGAAAATACCATTAGCAGCGCTATGAGTTTCTTTTTCATCTTTCCTCTCCTTTCCTCGATCAAGGAATCGATCCGGAAATTTAAGGCCTATGACGCAACTGATTTTGGAAAGGTTTACAATCGCAGAAATGATGCCGAGCGTTTGTGACATTTTTCGTACAGCCTGTTGATAAAATCTGTCATCTATTCCCAAAAGGCCGACCTGGGCAAACGTATAACCATTCTGATTTATTGTATTTTATAAAAATGGGCCTTGATGGTGCGATTATTGCAGAATTACAAAAGGTTATTTGAACACTCGTCTATATAACGATTAATCTATATATCTACAGGGGGGGGTCACACCGGTGAAAAGGATCCTGGGTATAATAGCGTGCTGCATTTTGTTGCTTGGCGGATACGTTTATGCCGATTTTGAATCCGAGGTGATTGACCTGGTGAATATTGAAAGGGATGCCGAAGGGCTCCCGCCGCTCAGCTACGATGCCGACCTGGCATCTGCCGCCCGGGGCCATTCCGAGGACATGGGGCTTCAGAATTATTTTAGCCACACAGGTCTTGACGGGCGGACCCCGTGCGATCGAATGACGGACGCCGGCTATAGCTGGAATTACTGCGGAGAAAACATCGCCGCCGGCCAACCAACCCCTGAAGATGTGATCGACGCCTGGATGGCCAGCTCCGGCCACCGGGCCAATATATTGAATCCCAATTTTTGCGACATCGGTGTCGGATATGCTTATGTCGCCAGCAGCACCTATGGCCATTATTGGACCCAGAATTTTGGGCGTCGCAGCGGTGTCAGTTCCTGTCCGGAGATTGTCAGCTACACCATTACAGCTACGGCCGGAACAGGCGGCAGCATCGCGCCGCAAGGTAACGTTGAGGTGGATCAGGGCAGTGATATCACCTTCACCATTACGCCTGATGCGGGTTACAGCGTGACGGAAGTTCTGGTGGATGGAGAGACTAAGGCTATTGCCACAACGTATACGTTTTCTAACGTCAGTAGCAACCACACCCTTGCAGTCAACTTCGCCCTCAATCAATTGCCGCCCACAGCCAATGCCGGCCCCGATCAAGACGTTATCGAGGGTGCAACCGTTGCGCTGGATGGTTCACAATCATCGGACCCCAATGATGCAATCGTCACTTATGAATGGACCCAGACCAGCGGACCGGCGATAGCATTATCTGACACAGCTGCCGTTAAACCCACTTTTGTAGCCGCCCCGATTACAGAAGATGTCTCACTTGTTTTTCAATTGACCGTATATGATTCGGGCGGCGATTCGGATTCGGATACGGTTACCATTAACATCACCGATAATGGCATCCAGACATTGCCTGCCGATACCATCACGTTTCAGACCACAACGAATTCGATCCTGGGATTGCAGCCGGACGGTGATGCTGACCTGGTCAGCTTGCAGCCGGTTGACCCTGATGATAATGATATTACAAATCGGAATGGGATGCCGCAGGATATGATTTACGGCCTGATGGATATTAAGGTTAAAGTCGACATTCCCGGCAGCAGCACCACTGTCACGGTCCTGTTGCCGGAGCCCGTGCCGCAGGGCTACAAATGGTATAAATATAGCCCGAGCCAGGGCTGGTATGACTACAGCGCAAACGTTACGTTCAACGGCGATCGAACCCAGTTGAGCATCACCCTGGTCGATGGAGGCACGGGCGATGACGACGGCGAGCAAAACGGCATCATCGATGATCCGTCAGGACTGGGCGCTGCACCGGCCGGCTCGGTTTCATCGGGCGGCGGCGGTGCCGGCGGTTGTTTTATCGATACCCTGCGTAGCGATTTCACGTTTCTCTCCTTTTAATAAGGGCCGTGTCGACAAATCAATGCCAGCAGCCAGCGGCTTTAAGCCCAACACCTCTATTGAAAACATCCGTTTTCGTCCTCGTACTCGTCCTCGTACTCGTCCTCGAGAACTCAAACCATCAAACATGCGCAAACCGCAACCCGTACCTTGTAACTCGCAAACATGAC
>JASFIG010000244.1:0-7311 GCA_050122795.1 Desulfobacterales bacterium | reverse complement strand
AAAAAAAAATCCAAAAGGGCAACGACGGCCGACCCCATAACACTAAGAGATGTAGAAGCGGCCATCCAGCAAAAGGCCCTTCTTTATGATAAAGCCGGCGAGGAACACTATAATATCATCTCCGCCCTTCACAAAAGCTTAAGAGGCAGCGATCCTGATGCGGCGCTTTACTGGCTGGCGCGCATGCTGGCCGCCGGCGAAGATCCGTTTTACATCGCCCGCCGAATGGTGCGCTTTGCTTCAGAAGATATCGGCAATGCCGATCCCCGGGCACTCGGCATCGCCATGAATGCGATGGAGGCCTTCAAATTTTTGGGGCACCCGGAGGGCGAGCTGGCGTTGGCCCAGGCGGCTGTGTATCTGGCGACAGCACCCAAAAGCAACAGTATTTATGCCGCCTTCGGCAAGGTCAGTGACGTGGTCAAAAAAACCGGTTCTTTGCCGGTGCCGCTTCATATCCGCAACGCCCCCACCCGTTTGATGAAGGATCTGGGATACGCAAAGGGATATCAATATGCCCACCACTATAAGGAAGCGGTTGTTGCGCAGGCATACCTGCCCGAAAAGCTCAAAGGACAGCGTTTTTACTTTCCGACCGACAGAGGATTTGAGAAGACGATCAAAGACAGGCTCGATCGCTGGCGGCAGCTGATGCGGAAATCAAAAGATAAAGGTCCTTGACGCAGTTATCTGGAAAGCTCCAGGTGAATGAATCAGATATGTTTCGCACCACGAAGAACACGAAGAACACGAAGATCACGAAGAGTAAAGATATTTTTTCCTTTGACTCTTTGTGTCCTTGGTGCCCTTCGTGGTTATATATACATCATTTGAGCTTAAATCGGCGGGTTTCACCCGTTTTTAGACCATTATCGGTTTTGACAAACGTGCGCTCCCAGAAGGTGATCTCGCCGGATTGATGAATCAAGATCACCGAAGAAGATCGGGTGCCATAATCCGGACTGACGATGAACATTGGCGCCAGAATTCGCTCCCATTCCAGGCCGACTCCGGTCTCGGGCAACTCCGCGTCCGCCGGTTGCCATCGATCCGCAAGCATATCCAGAATTTTTTCGGCATTGATATTTTGGCACCCATCGAACTGGTCCTGCAGCATTGTTTTCCCCCTTTGCACCTTCGGCCAGGCGGTGTCGATCAGGCGGTTGCTGATCCCGTAAATTCCGGGCTTTAATTGCTGTACGCCGGCCGAGCGATTCGAGGTGTAATACAGCCCGCTGGTGTTACCGACAATCAAATTAAACCCGTTGTAGCGCTGCCCGATTTTGCTGACTGCCTCCAGGTAATCCTGCGGAGATGAATTGCCCACCAGATAATCCCGAATAAGGATACCGCGTGAAGGCGCATCGGTCTTGAGAGTGGCTGGATCTCTGTAATTGGTTATGGCCGCGATCCGTCCACTGCGGCTGACGCCCAGCCAGGTTCCGCCGCCTTTTATATCCCGTCCGGCCAGTACCTCGGGGTGGTCCGACCAATAGGCCAGAGCACGGGTGGGCCGGTCGTAAAATTCATCCCGGTTGGCCGCCAGAATCAGTCGGTAAGCGGGGTGAGTCAGATATGAAAAAAGGATTAGGCACATCCGATCCTCGTTGACCTTCGCTGGATAAGCATGGTATAGATCACTCTTTTATCGCGATTACCATTATTTGTCTGTGCTATAGGCGAATGGTGACGACTCTAGCTATCAAAGACCGGGAAATTTGTAAATCGCTGTGTACGAAGGTGCAACGATTTAAGTCTTTTTATATAATTGAGGAGGTTTCAGCATGAAAGAGGTTGTTATTGTCAGCGGCGCAAGAACAGCAATTGGAACATTCGGCGGTGGATTAAAAGACGTGCCTGTGACGGAATTGGGCGCGGTTGTCATGAAAGATGCCTTAAAACGGGTAAACCTGAAAGCGGTCGCCGACGACGGCATGATGACGGCGGCACCGGACAAACTCAAAGATCAGGGTCTTATCGAACTGGAAGAACAATCCTATGACTGGGCTGACGACGGCCAACCCGTAACCGTGGACGAGGTCATCATGGGCAACGTCCTGCAGGCCGCCCAGGGACAGAATACGGCCCGGCAGGCGATGGTGCGTGCCGGCATTCCCAAAGAGACGCCGGCATTTACCATCAACAAAGTCTGTGGTTCAGGTCTCAAAGCAATCGCTTTAGGGGCTTCGGCCATTATGCTCGGCCAGGCCGAGGTGATTGTCGCCGGTGGGCAGGAAAACATGAGCCTGGCTCCGATGGCGTTGCCAAAGGCGCGCTGGGGACACCGCATGGAGCTGACCGGCGTTGGTGACGTACTGGATTTGATGGTATTTGACGGCCTCTGGGAAATTTTTTACGGTTATCATATGGGCGTTACGGCAGAAGCGATTGCGGCGATGTATGATATTGGCCGGCAGGAGCAGGACGAACTGGGTGTCCTCAGTCATACGCGCGCGCGCTCGGCCATCAATGATGGCCTTTTTGCCCGGGAGATTACACCGGTCACGATTCAAACGCGCAAGGGCGAAATTGTATTTGACGCCGATGAGCGCCCCATGGATACGAATATGGAAAAAATGGCCAAATTAAGGCCGGCATTCAAAAAAGATGGAACGGTCACAGCCGGAAATGCCTCGGGTATCAATGACGCAGCTGCGGCCGTCGTATTGATGAGTGCCGAAAAGGCCAAATCCTTATCCCTGGAGCCGATCGTCAAAATCAAAGGCTTCGCTTCCGGTGGTGTGGACCCGGCTTATATGGGACTGGGGCCGGTGCCGGCAGTGAGAAAGGTCTTAAAAGCAACCGGCATGACGCTGGGGGATATCCAGATGATCGAACTCAACGAAGCATTTGCCGCCCAGGCCATCGGGTGTATGCGCGAACTGGATATTGAAAACGACCGTCCCAACGAGCTGGGCAGCGGCATTTCACTGGGCCATCCCATCGGCTGTACCGGCGCCCGGCAAATGGTGACCGGCATGAACCACATGCAGCGCCAGGATTACAATACGGGTTTGTTTACGATGTGCATCGGCGGCGGCATGGGAATGGCCATGATCGTAGAACGCTAATTGAGCCGTTTAGATCAAGTATTTTTGCATAAATTGGCATGTTTTAACCCTGAACCGTGAACCCTGAACCCAGAACCTTTTTTTCACTTTTTTCTTTACTTTTTTTGTAATAATTGCTAATAGTTAGTTAAATTTTGAATCTTAAATGCCATTGAAAATATTCGGTTTTTCGACCGCGGAGATCCTGGACCTGCAACAGCGCTCATAGGCCTCGCGTTTTGATGAATGATATGGCTGAAATGGGGCTGTGAATGGCAGCCATTTGACCTGTGCTGAGCTTAAAAATCCCTCTGGCAAAGGCTTTTTTACGAAGAAGGAGGTTCAACAGCAATGGACATTAGCCGCAAATTGGGTATCTTAGTGTTTTTTGCCGTTCCGGCGATTATCGGCGGCGGTATCGTATTTGGGTTATCGGGTAGCTGGATGTACGTATTCATCTATGAAATCATTTTGCTGTTGGTAGCCGGAGGGTTTGTTGCCAAATAAAGCGCCTGTCCTCAAACCATACAAGCGCCCTCTCTAGTTCATTACCATTACAATGGCCAACCGAATTCACGGGCAATAGCCTTTCTGAATAATCATGTCCTTATGAAGGGGAGGAGATGTGAACCCTCAGGGAACGCCTAATATGATTTTGTGGTTTTTTCTGGCGGTTTTTTCATTATCCTGCGCCATGATGGGCTGGCTGCTGTGGCCATTCGTATCGGTTATCATTCTGGCCATTGTTGTGACGGCCGTATTTACGCCGGTATATAAATTGTTGAACCGCAGGTTGAACGCAACCCTGTCGTCGTTGCTGACCTGTGCCCTGATTTTTGTCGTATTATTTCTGCCGCTTTCGTTTCTGGTCGGCATTTTAGCCAATGAAGCCTGGGAGCTGTATCTAACGGCCAGAGGTGCACTTCAAAGCAAACCCATCATGGAATTGCTTGAAAAAAGTGATATATTCGACAAGATCAATCACTTTTTAGCGCGCTTTAAAATTGAAATCACCGGTGAGCAGCTGAACCGGGCAATTGCCGAGGTCGGCAGGGTTGTGGCGCTCTTTTTGTATGAGCAGGCCCGCTCGATTACCACGAATGTGCTCAAATTTATCGTCAATTTCTTTTTTATGCTGCTCATCATTTTTTATCTGCTGATCGACAGCCCGCGGTTAATATCCTTTATCGTCAAAATATCGCCATTGCCGGAGGATCAGGACCAAATGTTGATTCAAAAGTTCAAGGATATTGCCACCGCCATTCTACTGGGCAATGGGTTGGGTGGATTGATCCAGGGCACGCTGGGCGGAATCGTCTTCGCTTTCTTTGGCTTAAAATCGCCTTTTGTGTGGGGGGTCATCATGGCCCTGCTGGCGTTTTTGCCCATTTTGGGAATCGGGGTTATTTTTGTGCCGGCTGCAATTTTGTTATTTTTGCAGGGCCGTGTAACCGCCGGCGTATTTTTTCTGGTGTTTTACATTATCCTGTCCGGTGGCATTGAATATTTTTTCAAGCCCAAACTGGTGGGCAAAAGGGTGCGGATGCATACCCTGATCGTATTTTTGTCGATTATCGGGGGGCTGAAGCTATTCGGGATATTGGGCATTATTTACGGCCCGCTGGTGGTCACGGCGTTTTTGACGCTGTCCGAAATATATCTGGCCAGTTATCAACAGTTGATCGAGCCGTCTCAATAACTCATAACATTCCGACACGGAGTAAAGATGTATCAAAGTGAAAATCATGCTGAAATCAGCATCGAAAAAGAAATGAAAAAATCCTATCTGGATTATGCCATGAGCGTCATCATCGGCCGGGCCCTGCCGGATGTCCGGGATGGGCTGAAACCGGTGCACCGACGGGTGCTGTATGCCATGCGGGATCTCAAAAACGACTGGAACAAGCCATATAAAAAGTCGGCCCGCATTGTCGGCGATGTCATCGGTAAATACCACCCGCACGGAGATGCTGCCGTTTACGATACGATTGTACGCCTGGCGCAGGATTTTTCGATGCGCTACCCGCTGGTCGATGGCCAGGGCAATTTCGGCTCCATTGACGGCGACCCGCCGGCAGCCATGCGGTATACTGAAATCCGGATGATGCGATTGGCCCACGAGATGCTGGCGGATCTGGAAAAAGAAACCGTTGATTTTATCCCCAACTATGATGAATCGCTGATGGAGCCCACAGTGTTGCCGGCCAAAATTCCGGATCTGCTGATAAACGGCTCGGCCGGTATCGCTGTAGGGATGGCGACAAATATACCGCCCCACAACCTCTCTGAGGTCGTCGATGCCCTCAACGTCCTTATCGATGACCCGCAAGTTACCATCGACGAGCTGATGCAATACATCCCGGGCCCTGATTTTCCGACCGGTGGTATTATTTACGGCACCGAGGGGATCCGTGAAGCCTATAAGACCGGCAGGGGCAGTATTCGGGTCAGGGCCCGAATACTGATCGAAAAAGACAAACGCACCCAACGGGAAACCCTTGTCATCACCGAGCTCCCCTACCAGGTGAACAAGGCCAAGCTGATTGAAAAAATTGCCGAGCTTATCCGCGACAAGAATATAACTGGCATCCAGTTCGTTCGGGATGAATCGGACCGTGAGGGCATGCGCATTGCGCTGGGGCTTAAGAAAGACCAGATTGCCGGGGTAACCATCAATCAACTCTATAAGCATACGCGCCTGGAAATAAGCTTCGGCAGCATCTATTTGGCGGTTGTCAATGGTCGGCCCGAGTTATTGAAATTAAAAGAGATCCTGCAAAATTTCATCCTGCATCGCAAGGAAATCGTCATCCGGCGGACACGCTTTGATTTGAAAAAAGCAGAAGATCAAGCGCACATATTAGAAGGTTTAAAAATTGCACTGGACAATCTGGATGAAGTGGTGGCCCTTATCCGGGCGGCCAAATCGCCGGCAGAGGCAAAATCCAAACTGATCAAGAAGTTCAGCCTTTCCGAAAAACAGGCCCAGGCCATTTTAGACATGCGTTTGCAACGGCTGACCGGCCTCGAGCGACAAAAGATCGTACAGGATTACAAGAATATTTTGAAAGACATTGCCAGGTTCAAAGAAATTCTGGCCAGTGAGCGCCTGGTGCTTAACATCATAAAAGAGGAACTGACCGAGATAAAGGAACAGTTCGGAGATGAGCGCTTAACCGAGTTGGTTGAGGAGACCAAAGAAATCACCATCGAGGATATGATTGTCGAAGAAGACATGGTGGTTACCATTACCAAGCGCGGTTACATCAAGCGTAATCCCATCACCCTCTACCGCAGCCAGCGCCGCGGCGGCAAGGGCAAAACCGCCATGGGGACCAAAGAAGATGATTTCGTCGAGCTTTTATTTGTCGCATCCACCCACCACACCTTCATGTTTTTCACCAATCTGGGCAAGGTTTACTGGTGCAAAGTATACGATATTCCTCAGGCCGGGCGCATGAGCCTTGGCAAGGCCATCGTCAATTTACTTAATTTCGGAAAGAATGAAAAATTGGCCACCGTCCTGGCCGTACCGGAATTCAAACCGGGATATCATGTTATTATGGCCACCAAAAACGGTCTGATCAAAAAGACGGATCTAATGGCCTTCAGTCGCCCGCGGGTGGGCGGCATCATTGCCCTGAATATTTTGCAGGGTGATGAGTTGATTGCAGCCCGGATCACCGATGGTACCTTGAATGTTTTTTTGGGGTCACGTGGCGGTAAAGCCATCCGGTTTCACGAATCCGATGTCCGTCCATCGGGACGTGTGGCCACCGGTGTTCGCGGAATGCGTCTGGCCGACGGGGATCGTATTGTGGGCATGGAGGTGCTCAGCCACGGTCAAACACTTTTTGCCGTGACTGAAAACGGATATGGAAAGCGGACCTCCATTGATGAATATCCGGTTCAAAAACGCGGCGGCAAAGGTGTTATTTCGATTAAAACCACCCAGCGCAATGGGAAAGTCGTCGGGATATTGCTGGTTGCCGACGATGATGATTTGATGCTCATGACCAACATCGGCAAAGTGATTCGGATGCAAATAAACACGATTTCAGTCATCAGCCGCAATACCCAGGGCGTAAAACTGATGGGCATGGACGCCGATGAACGGGTGGTCGGTGCGGCCCGGCTGGCCGAAAAAGAAGATGAGTAAACGCCCATTAATTGAAAATTTAATATTGAAGATTGAATATTGGCGGAATTCTATCCATCAAAGAAGATGTTCGCTTCCAAGACCCAAAGACACCAAGATTAA
>JASFIG010000243.1:0-7347 GCA_050122795.1 Desulfobacterales bacterium | reverse complement strand
GGGATCTCAGAGCCGGGGTGCAGAAGGTTGATTTCACAAAGAAATAAAGTAAAAATGCGGTGCTGATATGGATGAGTATATTGACGACGCGAAAGCCGACGACATTGTAACCGTGGAGATAGTAATTTAACGCGAAGCTGATGTTTGGCAGCGGCCGCTGCCATGAAGGGCTTTTGAAGGCAGCATTCGCCAGGCCTTCCGGCGTGATTTTAGAAATTCGTATATGGGGATTGGACTCAATATTATTTCGGCTATCAAAAATAAACGGGCTGCCGATGGTGTTGGCATAGATACAGATAACCACCAGCGCCAGGAAGAGTAGAAACAGGTTTTCGTATTTGGCAAAAAGCGAGTTCATGTTTGTGTTGGTTTTGATCGCACACGGCGCCGCAATTATCTCAGGGTAATTCTGGGACTGAAGCCGTCTACTGTCAGCTGCTCGAAAAGGCCCTTGGCGGCTGTCTGATTTTCAAAGGCGCCAATCAAAATTCGGATCCGATTCGGGTCTGTTTTTGCCGGCAGCGCATAACTGAAATAGCCTTTGGTCTGCAGACGGGTTTGAAGCTCCCTGGCTTTGATTTTGGGGATCGATTCGCCCACTTGAACCGTGAAGGGCTTGCGGGTGACATTGGCATAGCGGAACTTCCGGCGTTTCAGGTCGTCTGCAGCGATTTTAGCTTCTGCCAGAGTCCCATAGTTGCCGATGTAAACCCGGTGCCATTTCCCTTTGCCGGTAATATCCACCGGACTGGTGAACGCCGGATCACCGTTGGTATTTAATTTCCGGGCCACCTGCATGGATTGTTGAGGGTCCCGGAAAGAACCGACCTGAATGGTATAGGGTAAGGATTTGACAGTCTGAGCCGGCGGTTTCGGGGCCGGCGTTGGGGCCGTCGTTGTTGCTGTTTTTGAGACGGTCACTGCCTGTGGTGATATAACGGGCGGCGCTGCTTTGACTGCAGTGGCCGCCTTTGCGCCGGCCGGCGGTGTGGCCGCCGGTTTGGGTGATTTTACGGCGGCGGCTGTCTTCTGTGATTTAACGGGCGGTGCCGGGTCGGCTTTCTGCGGCGGTGTCTGCCCCTTCTGTTTTGCGGTCGGTGGCTTCGGCAGGTCTGCTGCACCTGCAATCTTCGTTTTTTGCGGTGATGCTGCAGGCTCTTTTTGAGTGCTCGCTTTCAGCGAAGTCTTTTGGGTTTTCCGGGCCACAGCTGTTCCGGGCTTAGCGGAATAATCGATCAGCAGGGCTTGGCGGGACCGATAGCTTCTTAAATGCGTCATGTATTTGGGCACTTCTGCTGTTTTATTTTCCAGCATCAGTTTTTGAATGGCTTGTGTTTGAAGATCAACAGCCGCTTCAAAGTTGCCGGTGGCGGCGTGGGCGGCCGCCAGGGTATCCATTGAGCTGATGTTCGGTTTGAGTTCAACCGCTTTTGTTGCCAGGCGGACGGCCTGCCCGCCGTCACGAATGCGCTGATCGGAGCAGGTGGCCAATATCCAGGCCTTGTTGTTATAGGCGTCGACAAAAAAGGGATTGATTTCAAGGGCGCGGGTATAGTCGTTTAGCGCTGATTTCAAATTGCCGGTCTGTGTATGTGCAAACCCGCGATTATTGTATGCTTCTGCATAACGCGGCCGGATTTCGATGGCTTTGCTGTAATCAGCAATGGCCTGGTCGAAATCGCCCTTCAACGCCCAGGTGACGCCCCGGTAGTTATAGGACTGATAGTCGAGCGGGATGATGTCAATGGCAGTCGAAAAGGCTTTGATGGCTTCATCATATTGCTGCTGGCCCAGCAACCTGCGCCCCTTGTCATGCCAGTCTTCATCCTGCGCCCAGACGGCTGCATACATCAATAGCGCAATTCCAATAATGGCCAAAACCGTTTTGATCGATCGCATGGTTAATCTCCAAAGGATTGATATATTTGTTAAAACGTATTGCTAGGATATCGAAAATTTTGCGGAAATGCAATTTATATTGAAAACCGCGGCGCTCGGTTGGGGCTAAAATTGCTCAGATCGCGTGTTTGTGATTTATTAACCACGTGAAGTCAAGCAATTTCAGTGACATATGCGAACTTTTCGGTATTTCATTTGACAGGAGATAGTATATCAATATAAAATTAGAAGGTTACATGGTTTAGAAAACAGAGGGCAGAGGTCGGATATCAGAAGACAGACGACATAGGGCGGATGACGATTTGTGTTTTCCGAATATCGAACGGTGCGATGTTGCCAGCAGCCGGCTGCCAGTAGCCAGATGCCAGGGTCCTGAATCCTTCAAACGGTTAAGCCTAAAAAGAGCATAATTTCGTGAAGACCAATACGAAAAAGAATGGTGACTTTACGGATTCAATAGTGGTCGCTGGAATTGCACTGGCGGCTCTGTATTGGGTGTGTGAGTCCTTTATGTATTTTTTCATGGCACCCGAGGCCAACTTTATTCAGCATCTTTTAGGGCCGAACAGATTTGAAGTCTTTACCCGTTTGCTGGTGCTGTGCCTTTTTGCCGTGTATACATCCCATTTTCAGCATACCTACAACAAGCGCCGCCTGGCCGATCAAGCGCTGCTGGAAAGCGAAGCCAAATATCGAGCTATTGTTGAAGGCCTGGAAGAGGGCTACTTTGAAATTGATCTGAACGGCAACCTGACCTTTTTTAATGAGCCGCTTTGTAAAATTTTAGGCTATGCGTGCGAAGACCTGGAAGATAAAAATATCAACACCTTCACTTCACCGGACACCATCCGTAAAATGGAAGAAATCTATTCCCAGGTCAAAAAATCGGGCGAACCCATTCGGGTCACCGACTATGATGCCCGCAGCAAGGATGGCCGGGAAATTGCGCTGGAGCTAACGGCATCTTTATTGCGTGACGCCAGTGGCACGCCCATGGGATTTCGGGGCGTTTTGCGGGACGTCTCCGATCGCAAAGAGGCGGAGGCCGAAAAGAAGAAGCTTGAAGTTCAGGTTCAGCAGGCCCAGAAAATGGAGTCCATCGGCACGCTGGCCGGAGGGATTGCGCATGACTTCAACAATATTTTGATGGGGATTCAGGGCAATGCTTCCTTGATGGCGATAAAAACTGATGCGAGTCATCCCAGCTACGAAAAAATAAAAAATATCGAAACCTATGTTGAAAACGGTACGGAATTAACCCGACAGCTGCTGGGTTTTGCCCGCAGAGGCAAGTACCACGCCATTACCACAGATATTAACGATGTCATTGAAAAATCAGCGGGCATGTTTGGCCGCACCAAAAAGGAAGTTCGAATTCACCTGGATCTGGTGCCGGAGATATGGACGGTTGAAGTCGATCAAGGTCAGATCGAACAGGCCCTTTTGAACCTCTATGTCAATGCCTGGCAGGCCATGCCGGATGGCGGCAGCCTGAGCTTAAAAACCGAAAATGTTGTTCTGGGTGCCGATTTCATCAATAGTCAGCCGTATAAAGTCGAAGCCGGAGATTACATCAAAATAACCGTGACCGACTCGGGGATCGGCATCGACAAGGAGACGCAGGCCCGGATTTTTGAACCTTTTTTCACTACCAAAGAAATGGGCCGGGGGACCGGATTGGGGCTGGCCTCTGTATACGGTATTATTAAAAATCACGGTGGCTATATCAACGTCTACAGTGACATCGGACAGGGCACGACATTTACCATCTATTTGCCGACTTCAGCCGAAGCCGTCCAACCGGAAGTCAAGACGGTAACCCCGACCGTTGTCACCGGCAATGGGACCATCTTATTGATAGATGATGAAAAAATGATTATCGACGTGGGACAGGAGCTTTTGCAGGAGCTGGGCTATGATGTGCTGACCGCCAGCAGCGGCAAGGAAGCCATCGAGATCTACCGCCAGAAGTCCAGCCAGGTTGATCTGGTCATCATGGACCTGATCATGCCCGGCATGAGCGGTGGCGAGACGTATGATCGTCTCAAAGAAATCAATACCCATGTTAAAGTGCTCCTGTCCAGCGGTTACAGCATCAATGGCCAGGCCGCAAAGATTATGGAGCGCGGCTGTGATGGATTTATTCAAAAACCATTCAACATCAACCAGCTGTCTGAAAAAATCCAGGGTATCATCGCCAAAAAGTGAGCCCGCAGGGCTCACTTTTTAGCCCCTGGCGGCTGGTCGCCGGCTTCTGGCTAATGGCAGCCGGCAGCAGGAACCCGCCATTTGAGAAATAAGGCACTATCTTAAAAACCGAGGACGAGGACGAGTAGGAGGACGAGTACGATAAAGCTTATAAGATTTCGTCCTCGTCGTCGTCCTCGTGCTCGTCCTCGAAAATTCAAACTGCCAATCTCCCTTACCCCTTACCCTGCAACCCGTAACGCGTAACCCGCAACTACAGCTCGAACAGCACCGGCTCACGCAATATCAGCTCAATGGCCTGATCGGCCGCTTGAGCGGCTTGCGGGAACGCCCGTCTGAGGCCGCGGATATGGCGCAGATTATCCGCAGTTCGAAGGATGAGCATCACCAGATCCCCTTCCTCCATTTCAGCCAGGACGCGAACTTTTTCCCACGGCTCTCCGTTGGCCCATGCATGGATCGCCAGCACCGGTCTTAAGTGCAAGGCACGTGCTTCAAAACCGCGTTTAAACATCTGCCAGGCAAAAGGCCTCAGTCCTTTGACCACCCGGTCGAAAGTGCCTTTAAGGGCAGGGGGGACCCGTTTTTTAGAGATTTTCGTGTCTGTTTCGCGCTCGTTTACAAAGGCGGCGATGACGGCGGCCAGAAGTTGAGCATCTTTTTGGGGTAAAAGGTCCCGGCGGAAACCTTCGGCTATTAAAAGGGGCTGATCTACGCGCAATTGGCTGGCCCAGCGGCCGTCTTCGGTTAAATCCCCGGCTTTGGACACGTAACCGGTTTCCTTTAAAAAATTCAAATGGTTTGAAAAATCATCCAACAGCTGCCGGCGAGGGTCGCGACGGGATTTTCGGGGTGCTCTTTGGCCGATCAAATAGGATGCAAACGATCGATTGAGTAAATCTTGAATTTGAGAAGGATTGTGCGAAAGCAACAGATTCAGCACCATCGAAAAATTAATTTTGATCTGGCTGATAACACCTTCCGGCGGTCGCTGAAACAACCGGGCGAGCCAGCGCACATCCATATATTTGTTGGGCAGCAGCAGCGCAAAGCCGATATTATCCATGCCCCGGCGGCCGGCCCGACCGGTCATCTGGTGAAATTCGGTTGCGTCCAGGGGCAGAAACTGAGTTCCGTTAAAACGATCCGAGTTTAAAAAGACCACGGTCCGCGCCGGAAAATTCACACCGGCGGCGACCGTGGATGTTGCAAATACCGCATCGAGCAAGCCGTCGCTCATCAGCCGCTCGAGCATCAGTTTCCAGGTGGGCAGCTGACCGGCATGGTGGGAACCGATTGCCAGATTTTCAAGAAACCAGCGTTGACGGTGCCTGTGAATGTGCGGGCTTTGACGCCCAAAGGCATCGACGCGCTTTTTGAGAAGGGTCTTTCTGTCTGCACCGATCGGCGATTTCCCCCGGCAAAGCTCCAGGGCGCGATCACAGTCTGCTCGGGATTTTAAGAAAAAAAGGGCCGGCAGCAGATGGTATTTGTGCAGCACGCGCAAGACATCGTCAAACGGCACCCGGTGATCGGGCAGCCGGTGCTGCCGCGAACGTTTCTTCTTTAAAAACGCAGAGACCTTTTTGGAAACTTTTTCTGTGCCGGCTGCTTTGGCCGGTTCGGTCAGCGGCAGCAGGGTTCCGGAAGGATGCAAGAAAATGGGAAACAGCGGCACCGGCCGTTTTATCTCTTTGACAACTGTACAGCGGCTCGACCGGATCGAAGACAGCCAGCCGGCAATTTGATCGGCATTGCCGATGGTTGCCGACAGCAGTAAAAGGGGGATGCGATCCGGCAGATAAATCATGATCTCTTCCCACACCACCCCGCGGTCCGGATCGCCCAGGAAATGGGCTTCATCCAGCACCACGAAATCAGTGGCCAGCAATTGACCCCGGTGCATGGCATCATACAGCTGGTTGCGCAGGATTTCGGTGGTTCCCACAATGACGGCAGCATCTGGATTTTCTTTGCGGTCGCCGGTTAAAATACCAACCGCCGTATGCCCGAAAATAGCGGAAAATTCTGCATATTTGGCATTGCTGAGGGCCTTTAAAGGGCAGGCATACCAGGACCTTCCGCCGGCGTTGTGAACCCGGGCGATGGCCCGTTCGGCAATCCAGGTTTTTCCTGAACCGGTGGGAGCCGTCACCAGGCAGTCACCGTCTTGTATGGCAGCCAGGGCATCGAGTTGAAAGTCATCGGGAGTGAAGGGCGTGTTGCCGGGCACGCCGATTTCAGCAAAGATTTTGCGGAGCCTGGCATCGGCGCCGGGCTTTAGATGAGGTTTAGAGGGTTTCTTGCGGGGATAACGCTTGGGCCGGAAGAAACGTTTGCCGCGTTTTGCCATCAGAGTTTTGAGATCATCGCCTTTACTTGCGCTTTGGAAGGTGAGTCCACATCAAATGGAGAAGCGCCGTTGAGGTCTGCTTCGATCAGTGCTTCATCATATGGCAGAAAACCAAGGAATTCAAAATCATTCAAATGCGTTTGCAAAAATTCCTCGTCTTTCGGCCCGCGAACTTTGTTGCCGACCACCGCGATATGGTTGAGCCCGATTTCGGCGGCCAGCTTGCGGATGTGTTCGGCCGTATCGATGCTACGGCGACCCGGTTCAACGACGACAATGAGCTTGTCCACCGCTTTGGCGGTTGCGCGGCCCAGGTGCTCGATGCCGGCTTCCATGTCCATGACCACCACCTCGTCGCGCGCCAGCACGATGTGCATCACCAGAGCCCTGAGCAATGAGCTTTCGGGGCAGATGCATCCGGAGCCGCCCTTTTTAATCCCCCCCAGGCGCATAAGTTTGATACCGTCAAACTTGACCGAGAGTTCATCGGGCAGGTCATCCACTTTGGGATTGAGCTTAAAATAGCCGCCGATGCTGCCGGGTTTGGCCCCGGTTCTTTCGAAGACAAGCTCTTCCATTTCGGCGATCGGTACGATTTTATCGGCATCCGCGATCCCCACACCGGCCGCCAGGTTGGCGTCCGGATCGGCATCGATGGCCAGTACCCGTCTACCCTCCGCGTTGAGGGACCGTATCATCAAAGACGCAAATGTAGTTTTTCCGACGCCGCCCTTGCCGCTCACTGCCAGTTTCATAGGGGTGTCCTTTCGAATTAGTTTACCACAGAGACACAGAGATCACAGAGGTTCAATTTCTTAACAGCTGAATTTAACCGGTGTTTAGTGTTTGGTGTTTGGTTGATCGGCTGATCGACTTTCCATATTTGC
>JASFIG010000242.1:0-7405 GCA_050122795.1 Desulfobacterales bacterium | reverse complement strand
TAGAACTTTCTTCTGATTTAATGGAATGCGGCTAAGTACATTTCCGGGTGCATCAATTGTTGTAATAGGATCCTATAGATAGTTTATTTATTAAATTAAAGGATTAATGTAATTTAATAAGAATTTGTTTTAATATGTAATTATATATATCAAACTGCCAAACCCAATATTCCAAAATTCCATCTTTCCATCATTCCAATCGCTTGACCTGAAGGCTTTCGACAGGTTGTCAGCAAGCAAACTAAAGTAATTTAATCAGTCTGGCGGGTTAATCAATCAGGGCACTACAGATTGCCGCGATGCCCTCCCCTTTCCCAATCACTCCCAGGCCTTCGGTGGTTGTGGCCTTGATGTTGATGCTGGCCGGATTTATGTTCATTGCATCCGCCAGTTTGACTTGCATTTGCTGGCGATGGGGTGCTAATCTGGGCGCCTCGGCAAAAAGGGTGGCATCCAGATTGACAATTTGAAATCCTTTGTCGGTCAGCAATCGGCACGTTTCGGTTAGCAGCGTCAAACTGGAGATGTCTTTGTACTGCGGATCGCTGTCTGGAAAATGGGTCCCGATATCGCCCAGACCGGCGGCGCCAAGCAGTGCATCGCAGATGGCATGGCTGAGCACATCGGCGTCTGAGTGGCCCAGCAAGCCCTTTTCAAAGGCTATGGTTACACCGCCGAGAATCAGGGGGCGCCCCTTTACAAGACGGTGGATATCATAGCCAATTCCGATCCGCATCACATCTTCCTTCCGCTAAGTAGTCAAATAATCAATGATAACCTTATTTTAACAGCGTATTTAATATCATAAAGCCCATCGTAAAGAAACCGGATTTATTTTTTATTGTACTTGACCGCGTGGCTTTGAGCAGGTTATCCATTGGCACGCTGGTTTCTAATTGTATTCCCATGAAATCTGACAAGGTTCAAATCCGTTTGGTTTGTTGAGCGCAATCAGGGGAGATCGAGGATGGATGTAAAACAATTGATGGCGGCTATTCAAAAAGGGGTTCAAAAGGGCATCAATGAAGCTGAAGCGAAAACCCTCTTAAAGGCATTTGACGTTCCGGTTGTTCCCGAAACAATTGCTGAGGATAAAACGCAAGCTGTTGGCGCGGCTGAAGCATTTGGCTATCCGGTGGTCGTCAAAGGACTGGGCCGATCCTTGATGCATAAAACCGAAAGCGGATTGGTGCAGCTGAATCTACCCGATCGGCAGGCGGTCGAAAAAACAGTGGCTGATATGCAAAGATCGGGCGGTGATGATCTGGAGAGGTTTGTCGTTCAGCCGCAAATTCAGGGTAAAAGAGAGCTGGTGGCCGGTTTGTTTCGGGACCCTCAATTTGGCGCGGTTGTGATGTTTGGTATTGGCGGGGTATTCACCGAAGCGCTGGCAGATGTTACCTTCCGCCTGGCACCGATCACCGAAACCGATGCTACTGAAATGCTGACCGAAATACGGGCCAGGGCGTTACTGGGACCCTATCGCGGCGAGGAAGCGATCAATCGCCGCCAAATCATACAAAGCCTTCTGGGACTGTCGCGTATCGCGGTTGAGCTTCCCCAGATTTCCGAGATCGATATTAATCCCCTGCTGGCATCTTCTGATGGCAGGCTCTGGGCCGTGGACGCTTTAATCGTCTTAGGAAGCAAGGCTGATGAAGAAAACCCCCTACCGCCGCCTGTTTCACCGGATGCCATTGGTGCCATTTTTTATCCCAAATCCATCGCGTTTGTTGGGGCCTCGGCTCAGATGGGCAAATGGGGCCACATGCTAATGGCCAACACCATCAGTGGCGGTTACGAAGGCAGGGTTTTCCTGGTCAATCCCAAAACAGAGGCCATTGCCGGGCGCAAAACTTACCCCAGCGTCTGCGATATCGCTGATCCGGTGGATCTGGCCGTGGTGACCATTCCAGCTGCCGGGGTGTTGGATCTCATACCCCAACTGGAGCAAAAGGGCATCCAGAATATGTTGTTGATTACCTCGGGCTTTGGTGAAACCGGCGAAGCAGGCAAAAAATTGGAAGTCAGACTCGTGAAGGCCGCCCGCAAAGCCGGTATTTTAATCCTGGGCCCCAACACCATGGGTATCTGCAACCCGCATATCAATTTTTATTGCACCGGGTTTCCGGCCAAACCCAGAGCCGGCTCGACCACCATGGTGTCGCAATCCGGCAATATGGGGGTGCAACTGCTGGCATTTGCCGAGCAGCAGGGCATTGGAATTCGCGGCTTTTGCGGTTCAGGCAATGAAGCCATGATGTGCATTGAAGATTACCTGGATGGGCTGGAGGTCGACACCCTGACTCGCACGGCGGTTTTGTATGTGGAAAGCGTCAAAAACGGACGGCGGTTTTTTGAAGGCGCGCGGCGGGTCGGTCGTAAAAAGCCGATCGTGCTCCTCAAGGGGGGCGAAAGCCAGGCCGGCAAGCGTGCTGCCGCCAGCCACACCGGGGCTCTGACCACCGACAGGCGGGTGTTTGACGCTGTCTGCCGCCAGGCCGGCATTGTTAAAGTCGATTTTCCCATGGAGCTGCTCGATCTGGGAGCGGCTTTTTCATCGCTGCCTTTACCCAAAGGCAATCGTGCGGCCATCATGACTCTGGGAGGCGGCTGGGGAGTGGTAACCGCCGATCTGTGTGCCCGTTTTGGTCTGGATGTGATCGAACTCTCTGCGGATATCATTGCAGCCATTGACCGGATTCTGCCGCCCTACTGGAGCCGCTCCAATCCCATTGATCTGGTGGGTGAACGCGACCCGAATATTCCCAGG
The DNA here is from genome assembly GCA_050122795.1 of Desulfobacterales bacterium. Taxonomy (GTDB): domain Bacteria; phylum Desulfobacterota; class Desulfobacteria; order Desulfobacterales; family JAHEIW01; genus JAHEIW01. Next base: position 4,632 of record JASFIG010000242.1, on the reverse strand, counting down.
GCTGTTCTTGAATTACTGCTCAAATGGGAAGGCTGCGATGCCGTGATTAATCTGGGAATTGTCGGACGCCGGCAGGTGCTCAAAAGCCATGGAGCGTCCGTTTTAAAGGCCGATCCCACGTATTCAGCTGACTTTATCAAACAAATTCACACACAATTTAAGAAATTTGAAAAGGACTATATCGCTCAGATCATTGACCTAATGGAAACCTACCAAAAGCCTGTTTTCGGCGTCAGCATGCTGCCGGATGAGAAACACCAGACAGTCTATCCGCACAAAAACCATGAATTTAAGGGGGTGTTCTTCCCGACTCCGGAACGGGCGGTGGGCGCTTTAGCGAAGATGGTGCAGTACCAGAAATTCTTGAGCCGAGATGTGTGAAGATAATAAAAAGCCTCACGCAAACCCGCCCGCCTCGCCTGAGCGGCTCGCGATGGCGGGCGTGGGACACTAAGGCGCATAGAAAAATTCATAATTATTGATAGTTGTATATAAAATTATAAAATAATGCTTGAGCCTAAATTTGGGCTTGTATGAAGGTCTGGCTTATGATAAGAATCCGCTTCTTTTGGGTTACGATAAACCCGAACCCTTTGAACACGAATACAACCAACGAGCAATAAATGAATCCAGTTGCCAAAAAGCCGAACTATCAATTCGATTTTGACATCGGCACGCTCATCAAAAGCCCCTGTCTGAATTGCCCTTACAGGCCCCTATTCCCTGAATGTATGCAATCCTGTCGCCTGCTGGATGATATTCAAACGGCTCTGGCAGAATCCATATCCTGCACCCGCCGCTCTTAAATGATACAGAAAACGGCATTCAGAATCTCTATATTTATTTGGTGCCATATTCCGCAACCGTATCTCCACCTAATTCCAAAACATTGTAGTCTTTTTCTGACAGGAAATCATAAATTTCTTGTTTGCGGATACCAAGGGAATGAGATTCAAATAAAATCGCTTTGGGATGGTTTGTCTCAAAATCAATGGATCTATTGACAAATATAAGGTTTCTACCCTTGAGGTAGGCGTAATTGTCTTTCAACATTTTGACGACAATTGGCAATGGTTCAACAAAAATACCATTCCAATCATCTCGAATAATAAATCTGCGGATTGGATCCCCTCTGAGCCCATCATTTGCACCAATCTGGAGGAAATTCACTTTTCTATTATTTTCCAACGAAAAACGATCCAACCATTTATGAACATTGGATTTGATCGGACGAACAGAATTTATCAGATCAAACAGCCGTGGTTTCGTCTTTATATAGTTTTTTATATTTCTTATCATTTTAAATCGATCGGTAAAAAAAATTTGTGTGTTAGTCAATATTCGCCGTTTTTTATCTTTTGTCTCCAACTCTTAAATGCTCGCTTTTTCATTCTGCCTGAATCCTTCGGTGTTCTGCCCCCTGTCCTTTGTCTTCCGGTGTCAATCGCCCCATAACGCATCCCGCAATCCCGAGGTTCGCTGGATCCTTCGGGTCAGCGCACTGCGCAGAATGTCGGGTGCACCCCAGATGGTCAGTTTTTGGCGAGCCCGTGTCAGGGCTGTATAGATCAGTTCACGGGTCAAGATCGGAAGATCTTTGTTCGGTAGAATCATCAGCACTTCCTCAAATTCGGATCCCTGACTTTTGTGAACCGTCATGGCATAGACGGTTTCATGTTCCGGCAGTTGCTGCGGCAGGAAACGGCGAACACCGCCGTCATTGTCGCGAAAATAGACGACCCATTCCCTACCCTTGGCGCCGTCGGGTGCAAGCGTTATACCGATATCGCCATTGAACAATCCCAGCGGATAATGGTTGCGGGTAATCAAAACCGGTCGTCCGGCATACCAGGGATCTTCAGCAAGTGGATCCGGTCGAATCAAATTGTGGCGGCTTAAAACCTGCTGTGCCAGACGATTGACAGCCTCAACGCCCAACGGCCCGACATTAAGGGCACATAAAATTTTAAAGCTTTCCAGAAGGTGCAGCGCTTCGGCCGGATCCCGGGCCGCCAGAAAGGGCTCATAGGCCCTCACTATTTGCTCGGAAAGCGTTTCTATCATCCGGGCGTCTGATTTAAGGGGCTGCCAGACGAGGGACTTTTCAGCAGCATCACCTAAAATGTCCAGGGCCGCATCAGCATCGCCGAGTTTCACCGCACGGCTCAAGGCACCGATACCGCTTTCAGGCGCAAAACGATAGCTTTTGTGCAATACCACGATTGCGTCTTGCAGACCAAGCGTCCCGTCCGCTGTCGGCACAATGGCGTCAATGTTTTCGCCGGTTACATTTCGAATCAGCTCTTTATAAGAGTCCGAAAAACCGTGCATGACGTCCCGGTCGCAGATATCTCCCAGAACCGATCCGGCTTCAACTGAAGCCAATTGATCTTTATCCCCGATAAAAATCAAGCGCGCTTTTTCAGGTACGGCATCCAATAATTTGGCCATTAAAGCCAGATCAACCATAGAGGCTTCATCCACAACAACCACATCGGTTATTAATGGGTCTTCTGAATTGTGGCGAAAATAAGGTGACCCCTTGATGGGTTTGAGCATTCTATGAATGGTGAATACTTCGCAAGGCAATATGTGCTTGACACGATCATCGCAATTGATGTGATCCCGAGCCTGCTCCAGGGCCTCCTGCAATCGGGCAGCCGCTTTACCCGTAGGGGCGGCCAGATGGATCTGAAGCTGCTGGTCGGCCGACAATTCGAGCAGCAAGGCCAGCACCTTGGTGACGGTAAAGGTTTTACCGGTCCCGGGCCCGCCGGTGATCACACAAAAATGCTTTAGACAGGCAACAGCCGCCGCTATTTTTTGCCAATCCACCTGCGTCCGTTGTTGCGTTTTCGGAAATAATCGATCCAGAATTCGCTTCAGACGCGCATAATCCAGATCGGGTATCTGTCGTTTAACTCTGCGCTTAATCGATTTGGCAATCGTCTGTTCGTATTCCCAGTAGCGGTAAAGATAGAGACGATGGCGACTATCCAGAATCAACGGCCGGATGTCACCGGGTTTGCCGACAGCCGGACTGGCTTCCAATGTTGTCAGCCAATCCTTCAGCGGTGGGCATACGACCGCTGAGCGCTCATCCTGTCCGTCCGGCAACGGTTTTCCGGCAACTGTCGTTAGATCCAGGCAAATATCGCCCTGGCCGGTGGCGCGACTCACCATACCGGCAGCTAAAAACAGATCCGCATCACCATCTTTGGATGCGTATTCACTGATAAACCTGGCAAAATGGACATCGATCGCTGACAGCAGACCCTTCATTTGAATATCTTTGATTACGGCTTTATGTAGCATCTCTTTTTCGATGTCCGGGCTGAAAACGATCTGAATTAATTACCACGAAAGCACGAAACTACGAAAACACGAAAAAGAGCTATTACTTTCTTTCTTTAAGGCCTTCGTGGTCTCGTGGTTTTTGTATTTTTGTAATAATTTCGTGCTATCCTGCTTTCGTGTTTTCGTGGTTGTTAACATTTAGTTCTGATAATCATATGAATTCTTTAAAATCAGGGATGAGGGATTCTCCCAAAGCGTTGATGAGTGTCAATTCAGGTCGATCAAAATAAATACCGAATTCCGGGCTGCAGCGTTGATCGATTCCCCGGAGAAATACGTACACAGCACCTCCGAAACCGCCTTCATAGCGAAAGGCGGAATTTTTAAACCGCAGGTACTGGCAGAGCCCCAGCACGTAAAGATGGTATTGCAGGATATAAAAATGAGCGCACATGACGTCTCCCAGCGCATCGCGCCGGTAACTGTCAAGGGTGGGGCCCAGATAATTTGATTTCCAGTCGACTAAGAAAATCCGGTCCTGATATTGAAATACCAGATCCACATACCCTTTCAGAAAACCGCCGACCGGATCAAAAATCAACTTTTCCATTTGGACCGGAAAATTTCTGCCTTCCGCATCGTGTCCATGGCGCTTGAATACGTCCTGCAGTGTTGACGGCCGAATGGTTTTTAACGGAAAGTAAAATTCCATCTCATTGATGCGCTGATCGAAATGAATCGCCGATAGCGTCAACTCCGGTAGTTCAGGTGTCAACGGAACCTGAAGCACATTGGTAATTGTTTGGGCGACGATATGATGCCAAGCGCTGTCAAAGCCGTAAGCTTGCAGGGCATGTTGTATGGTTTCGCTCGCTGCGATTGGCAAATCAGCAGTGTAATCCAGCTGTTCAAAGATATCGTGAAAAAAATTCCCGGCTCGTGACCCTTTTGGAAATGCAAAAATACTGTCACACCCCGCAGAATCCGGATAATCGATGTCGGCGTCAGCATCGGCCAGGTATCGGACGAGTTCGCCAAGGGCATCACGATCGGGCAAATCGATATCGGCGGTCTGCCGTGAAACCAGAGCCGAATAGCTGGAAACCCTCCAGCCGGTGTCAATTGAACCGGAAAAATGTCGGCAACGGAGGGTTTCAGCAGGGGCGGACTGTGTCCCAAAATGACGGTCCGACGGCTCCGGTAAGGAAACGACCTCGATACTGCCCTCTGATTTTTGTGCAAGCATGGAAAGATCCGCCAGTCGCTCCGCATCGGATTTGGCTTTCACCTGGCGTTTGACCTCAGCCACCCTATCAGCTGGCTGTCGGTCAGCCT
>JASFIG010000241.1:0-7422 GCA_050122795.1 Desulfobacterales bacterium | reverse complement strand
CATCATATCAATTTCGACATGCGAGCCTTTGATAAACGAAATACTGACAACGCGTCCATCTTTGGCTGCCAATTTCAGGTTGCGGGCCACATAATCGCCACCGACCATATCCAGAATCACATCTACGCCCTGACCGTCAGTGACCTGCTTTAACACTTCGACATAATCCTGCTCCTGATAGTTGACTGCGACATCGGCACCAAAACGCCGGCAGGCGGCGCATTTTTCTTTGCTGCCGGCCGTCGTAAACACTATTGATCCCAGCGCCTTGGCCATCTGAATGGCTGTTGTCCCAATGCCGCTGCTGCCGCCATGGACCAGAAAACGTTCCCCGGGCTTGAGCCTTGCGCGATCGAACACGTTGGACCAGACGGTAAAAAAGGTCTCCGGTAGCGCCGCCGCCTCTTCCAGGGTGAGCCCCCTGGGCACCGGCAGGCACTGGCCGGCCGGTACGGCCACATATTCTGCATAACCACCACCGTTTGTGAGCGCACATACCCGGTCCGAGACCGACCAAGCTGAAACGTGACTTCCGATCGCCACGACTTCTCCGGCCACTTCAAGACCCAGGATCGGGGAAGCACCTTGAGGGGGTGGATAGAGACCCTGTCGCTGCATCACATCCGGCCGGTTCACGCCGGCTGCGTGTACCTTAATTAGCACTTCTCCGTTCCCGGGATCCGGTACCGGGCCCTTTTTCATTTTCATGACTTCGGGCTCACCATGTTTGGAAATATGAATATAACGCATCATTAATTCTTCCCCTTGAACAAATCCGGTCCATACGCCAAGTCAAATCCTTCCAACCCCGAACCCTGAACGCAGAACGCTGAACCTAAGTGTTAAGAATCATCTTCATGGTGGGGCTGTCGATGTTGCCGCCGCTGATGATCACCCCCACGCGGCTCTGCGGTGTCACGCTGCCGCTTAATAGCGCTGCCACACCCAGAGCGCCTGAGGGCTCGACAACCATTTTCATGCGGAAAAATAAAAATTGCACGGCTTCGACAATCGCCGCTTCTGAGACGGTTTTCATATCATCCACGTATTTGAGTACCAGTGGGAAGGTGATCTTTTCTCCCAGGGACGGCGTACGGGTTCCATCGGCGATGGTGGGGGGGTTCTTAACTGTATGCAGTTTGCCGGTTTGAAAAGAGCGGGTGGCGTCATCAGCCAATTGCGGTTCGATGCCGACCACCCGGCAGGCGGGATTGATTCCCTTAGCCGCTATGGCCGAACCACTGAGCAGACCACCGCCGCCGCATGGCACCAGCAGCATATCCAGTGATTCGACCTGATCGAATAATTCAAGGGCCGCGGTTCCCTGGCCGGCAACGATATCGATGTGATCATAGGGGGGTATCAGTTTATAGCCGTGCTTTCTTTTAAGATCATGGGAGATTTCTTCACGGGTGGCTTCAGCCGGATCATATTCAACAATGGTGGCCCCATACGCCGCTGTAGCGGCGCGTTTTGTGGCCGGCGCATCCTTCGGCATCACAATGGTTGTTTGCACGCCCAGAAGCCGTCCGACCAAGGCAATGGCCTGGGCGTGATTCCCGGAAGAATGTGTAATAACACCGCGCCTGCGATCTTGTTCGGAAAGCCGGGCCATGGCGTTATAAGCCCCTCTGAATTTAAAGGCCCCCACGCGTTGATAATTTTCACACTTCAAAAAGACCGCTGCGCCCACCCGCCTGTCAAGTGTGCGCGAGGTCATAACCGGGGTGACATGCGCCTGGCCACCGATGCGCTTTTTGGCAGCCTGAATGCGCTCAAACAGTTTGTCTGTTGATTGTGACATGCGTGTATGCCTCTTTGCGGCGCCTCAAAACACAATCAAAGATCATCTATTGGCAGCGCCCATTTAAGCCCTCTACCATTGGGTAGGGGGCAGGATTTCCCACGGATAGCTATCTTTGACAACCGGTGTCCAGTAAAGGTTTCCTGAATGCCGCCAGGGGTCGAACAGGATGCCTTTAGCAAAGGGCTGCCCGGCAGCCGTGATCACCACGCAGTTGTGTTCGCGCAGGTTACTGCCGCGATAGGCCACCGCCCAGTGGAGCTGAAAGCTTGTTAGCTCAAGCGCATCTAACCGTTTCATCAGATCCTCTGCCCACTGATAGCACAACCCGCGCTCTTTAATGCCGATGGCGATCAACAGATTATGGGCCACCGCTGGGCGAACGAGCTGATATTCTTCGGCCAGAATCGCCGACTCACGGATAGCGGTTACAGCCACCATTCGCGCCTCATTCGGATCGACCGCAGGGCCCAGCGCCATCAATTCCCACTCGAGTCGCTTTACGTTTTCCCAGTATGCCTGGGCCTTTGCTTGCTGTTCTGCTGCGGTGAGACCATCCGAATTTTTACCCGGATAATAAACCTTGGCGCTGGCGCAACCCAGCAACCCGATCAGTAAAAAAAGGGCGGTGATGTATTTAAGGCTGTAATTCATCTAATTTATCCTAACAACGGAGTGTAGGAGTACTGGAGCACTGGGGTGGTGTGAAAAATATCAATACTCCAATACTCCATAACTCCATTACTCCAGATGTTTCTTGGAACCAATCTTTATTCCCAGCTCGGCAAGCTGTTTTTCGATCAGCGGTTCCCACCCGCGATTGGCCTGCGGATTGGCAGGAGACGGGTGGGCAATCATGCCGATTTTTACCGGGTGTTGACCCAGCGCAGTTTTGGCACGCTGCTCAGCAAATTTGCCGACACCCACAACGTAGCGCGGTTTAAAATATTCTACGGTGCGGCTAAGGGCCCGGTCGCAAATTTCCAAAATCGGCTTGCGCTCGGCCACCCGAATCTGGTCCGGTGTCCGGTTGCGCCCGCTGTTTTCAATGAAAATCAGGGGGCAATAGTTGGCTACAAAAAAGCGCTTGAAAAACCGCCCGGGCGTGCGAAAGCTTTTCTGTGCCCAGCCCCAGAGCCGTTGACCGCTGACTTCTCTTTTGGTGCAGGCAAATCCCAGCACCGGTCTTTTCGGGTGCGTTTTTTGGGGGGCGCCGATCGGGGCTTGAATTTTCATCCAGTCTCTGACGGCCTGGATTTCACCGAACGGAATGCCGGTCTGCGCCATGCCCCATGGCCCCGGATTCATTCCCAGAAACAACACCTCTTTGGGAGCGGACGCAAACTTTATGTGATATTGCCTCAGAGATTCGCCGGCGTATTCGAGGGGGTTATAAACATGACTGATCGGCGGCCCGAATTTTAGAGGTCGCAGCGCCTCGATCAAGTCGGTGGTAATTGATTCCAGCAGATTAACATCAGGGTTCATAAAATCATCGTTTCTGCAATAATTTTCATGCAAGATTCAGGTGGAAAATTTGCTATAAGGTAGGTCGAATTGAAGTGTTCGTCAAACGCTTCAGAGGTTTTGGCATTATGACAAGGTTTGACAAAAATGAAGCCATGGTTGCTCAGTAGTTGTTTTTTCGCTTTTCGCTGCAGCCTTTTTCGGTCAAACAATAAGATGGCTGGTTGTCGGGACCGCAAACAAAGGCCCCTTCCATCGGTTCTACCAATCCTTCGTTCACCAGAATATCCAGATCCTTTCTTCTGCCCAGATGATTTCCCGGATAATACACCCCCTTTTGCATTTTCAGCAAAATGTCTTGCTTCATAAGCCTCCTCTTGCGTTTTTCTGCAAAACCATACCAAGTGCAGCCGTCAATTATGCTTTGTCAGCCTAATCAGAGGTGCTTTATCATGCACACCGCCGTTTGCGGGCAAAGGCTCTTGAATTCTGTTGTTTCCTGCAGGGCCGGGGGCGCCGATTCTCGATCGGTTTTTTGATATCCCCGTGCGCTGAAAAAATCTTCAGCTGTCAACGTCAGCAGATAAAGGGTATCTATATTTTTTGACCGCGCGTATTCCTCAATTTTGCTGACCAATTGGGTTGCCAATCTTTGGCGACGATACGCCTCGGCAACCGCCAGAGACCGCAGCAGCCCGACGTTTCCTTTCAGCTCAAGACCCACCACGCCGCTTAACGCTGAGGCGTTTGTATCTTTCGCTTTTATAAAATGCTGCAGCTGCGATGCGCTGATGTCCCGGTGTTCAAGGCCGCTTGCATTCAGGATCTGTTTGACCGGGTCTCCATCTTTGGCCGTTGCAAAGGAAAAATCCATATGAACAAACATTGATGATTAAGTTAAATGCGCCTGATCGATTATGAGCATTTAGCGCTCATGTCATATACGTAGATAGGATCATTGTGCAAGCTGCTCGCCAACCTTATAACCCGGCTGGGCACAAGTCCAGGAAGCGAAAAATTGCTCGAAACAATGATGGCGCCGGGCTTCAGGCCGGCGGCAAGCTTGGTGGCCAATCTTTTCATAACATCCGGATAAAGATAACAAAAAACCACATCCGCATCCGACAGGTCCGCTTCCCAAAAATTCTGACGTCTGATTTTTATTTTATTGGACCCGAAAGAAAATATTCGGGCCTTCAGGTAGGCCAGCGGATTGATTTCATATCCGACTGTACGAACCCCATATCGCTTTTGCGCTTCCCTAAGCACGCGGCCGTCACCACAACCAAGGTCCACCAGCATCTGGTCTGCTGTCATGGGAACAGCATTGATAAAGGCGCTTATTTTTGCTCGTGAAGTTGAAACGTAAAGTGCGCCCTGGGTGACGGGCAAAACCAGGGCAATGCTAAGGATATATATGATTTTCAGGGCAAACAGGCCTCCGGCCAGAATAATAAAGATCCAGATCCAAGCGGCCATGTTTCCCTCTATTGAAGAAATGAAGAATGCACAACAGCCGTATCTCAATCATATTGATCAGGGTGTGTCAAGACATATTCTAGTCAATTTTTTGAGCTTGAACATGTAAAATCAAGCCTTCACGAGGATTTATTAATTCCAATTGTTTGTATTTTCAAAGATTTTTCAACATGCGCACCATCCCCGGTGAGCCGATCTCAGCTTCAAAATCCGGATGGCATTTTTGATCCGCAATTTCAAATCCATATTTTTCATAGGCACGCTGAGCAGGTTGGTTACCAATGTACAGGTTGATCTGAGCCCGTCGGAATCCTTTTTGGCGTCCTTTTTCGAGAATGGCAGTCAGCAGCCGGCCGACAATTCCTTTGCGGCGATACGCAGGCAAGGTGGCCACGCTATCGATGATCCAGGCATCTTGTACAGTATCGGGTATGCAGCACAGTACGCGCTCAGCGCGCTTTTGGGCTTGCGGATCCGGACCCGGTAGCGCCAGCTGTCTGAAAACTTCCGGCATGGCCTGTTGCAGGGCAGCGTATCCGAAGCGGTTTGGGTCATAGCCTCCCAGTCCTGCTACCGGCCGGCCATCTGATTCGGCAACCAGGTAGCAGGAATAGTGAAAGAGGTGCGGTATGGCGGTGACCGCCAGTAGCGATAGGAATTTAAGGTTTTCTTGTTCTGTGCCACCCAGGATAACTTCCCAGATGCCCCTGGTGACATGTGCCCTGCCGGCTGTGAGTATCAGCCAGGCCATAAATTTTGCATCTTCACGCCTGGCCGGTCTGATGTGAATATCCATCTTTTTTTCCATCATCTTTTCTCGTCGGTCGTAACTGACAGAATCGGATTTTCATTAACATGCAACTGAAAGACATCCGGTCGGGCGTAATGCCCCACCACGTCAAAGTCAAATTTGCTGCGGGCGACGGCGCCCAAATCCAGTTCGGCGAATAAGATACCTTCTTCGTCATACAAGGGGCCCGCCATGACTTTTCCCAGTGGGGAAATGATCGCGCTGCCGCCACGGCACATGATCTCGGGCTGTTCCTCCAATTCTTTCAATTCCTTGAGATCATCCGGATACATGTCTTTTGTCATATATTGATTACATCCCAGGACGAAACAGCGACCCTCACAGGCGATGTGTCGTAAAGTGGCCTGCCAGGTGTCCCGAGCGTCCGCCGTTGGCGCCAGGTATATGTCGACCCCTTTGTTGTAGAGTGCCATGCGTGCCAGGGGCATATAATTTTCCCAGCAAATCAGTCCGCCGATGTTTCCGATTTCCGTCTCTATAACGGTTAGTGTGCTGCCGTCGCCTTCGCCCCAAATCAGGCGTTCGCCTGCAGTGGGCTTAAGCTTCTGGTGTTTACCCAGAAGACGGCCATCGGGCCCAAAGTACAATAGCGTGCAATACAGCGTGCCGGTGCTGCGCTGCTTGTCACGCTCGATAATGCCCATCGCCAGATAGACCCGGGCTTTTTTAGCAGCAGCTGCCAGTGTGCGGGTTGTGGAGCCCGGGACTTCGACTGTGTTTTCCCAGTAGCGCTGCCAGACCCTGCGGCCCACCGGGCTGCGGCTTCCCACCACCGTACCGAACGCCAGACCCCGCGGGTAAGCCGGAATATAGGCTTCGGGAAACAAAACGAATTGAGCATCCTGCGCGGCGGCCTGCACGATCAAATCACAGGCTTTTTCCACCGTGGCCTCCCGGTCAAATAGCACCGGTGCTGCTTGCACAACAGCCACTTTTATGTGTTTTTTTGATTCGATCATTTTGCCTCTTTTTTTTGCCAGACGATATGATGTTGAGAAAACATCCCATGCGTCCGGCTCTCATAGTAGAGCTGTTCAAATCCGAAGCGCCTATCGGTATTTTGAGTGGCACCCATTGATGAAACGGCCGGTGGTCGGATGTCCGGCTGTATTCGGGTCATCAAAAATAACATTGACGTCGTTTTCAGACTGCCGGTATGTGGGTGGTGGTGACCTCGGCCAAGAGCCGTTCTTGAGCGCCGGTTACGCGGGTGCGTATAACTGTAACCCGTTTGCCCTGACGGACAAACCGGGCTTCAGCCTTGATTTTTCCTTCCCGCTGGTTGCCCAGCAGACTGGTGTTTATGTTGATGGCCAGAGGAAAACCCCTGCCTTCCGGGCTCACTTCGATTTGGGACAACGCCAGAACTGTCGCCGTTACATCCGCCAACCACACAAGGGCGCCGGCTTGCACGGTGCCAAATGGATTCAGAATGCCGTCTTCAACAGGCATTGCGCTGATGACGCAATCATCGCGGCGTTCCTTGATAAAAAATTCGATTTTACCGGTTTTTCTGCTCTGTGAAATTTTATCGTGGATGTTTTTCATTTCGAGATCCTGTGTTAAGGTCGCGGTGAGTCAGGTTTGTCTATAAGTGGTTTCAAAACCCCATCTCCCCGCTTTAAGAAGCGGGATTTCGCATCTATTTTAAAAAAGAAATTAAAGGCGCTCAAAAGGCCCAGTGGCTGCGTTGCCCCGCAGGGTTCGCATCTGATCTGAGGTTTTGAAACCACTTCTCATAGAAAGCAAGGGCTTATGATCTGACATATCGGGGGTAGGACCTCTTGGCCTTTTCAGCGGCTCGCAGGTCAATCTCCAGGGTTATAAACGGTTGCTTTTCTGATGTCAGTCCCAAAATATG
>JASFIG010000240.1:0-7425 GCA_050122795.1 Desulfobacterales bacterium | reverse complement strand
GCCCATCAATTGGCGCTTAAATGATGCTGCCGATAAACACATGCAGCGACAACGTGGGTTTGGCCCGCAACCGGATCCGTTGAGTCCCGTCGGCGAACTCAACATTGCCGGGGATGAAGTTTCAATCAGGGGGGGACTTCATTCAGGCCAAACCCACAAAACCATTCCATACCGGCTGCCCTTATCTTTAACCGGTTTAGCGCCTGGCCGCTCAAGCTACCACCCATCCCACACTCCGGTTGTTTCTATATCCCATCACCAATCTACAGCAGTGAATAGATCCTATCCGTGCTAAAATAAAATTTTGGCATTCGCTCATTTTAAGTGTATAATTAAATATTCCTCGCAAGTACCGCAGCTAGAATCCAAACTAAAGAGCTTAACAAATGGCCTCCCCATTCAGCCAGGATGAAATCAAAATTCCGGATGCGATGGAATCCAGGTACCGGAGATACCTGGTAAGAGTCTGCTTGCTGATCGGCATTCCCGTCCTGGTTTACTTTATGATCTATGATTTCATCATTGGACGATACCTGGTCGCTTTTGTCCTGGCGTCGATGTTTTTACTTCTCCTGGCTCTTTTTCTGATCACCCAAAGGCCCGATTATAAAGCCGCAAAAAACCAAAACTATAAATATTACATCACCTGTTTCTTTATTCTGTTTGGTTTCTATTTGGCCTACAGCATTGGTGTTGAAGGCAGCATTGACCGCATGCCGTGGGCATTTCTTTTCGCAATTTTGGTCTTCTTTGCTTTCGGCGCAACAAAAGGCATTATCTGGACTTCGATTTTATATGGGATCCTTTTACTTTTTGAGCTCACGATCCCCAGTGATAACCTGCCGGTGCAGGGGCTAAAGATTCGGTTTTACCTTGTTTTACCGTTGATAATCATAGCGACTTTCTTCTTCGAACGCCTGAAGAAAAAATATCAGCTGCAGCTTATCGATCAGCAGCAATCTCTGAAAAAATCTGAAAAACGATATCGCCAGGCATTTGAACAGCTAAAGGAGGAAATAAACGGTCGCCAACAGGCAGAAAAAGAGTTTCATCAGATTGAAAAACGTTTCCGCGAAATGGCAGATAACATCCGGGAGGTTTTCTGGCTGTTTGATTGGATCGAACAAAAAGTGATTTACGTCAGCCCCGCCTATGAGACGATCTGGGGGCGTTCGGTCGAAGATCTTTACCATCGATATGAAGAGTGGGCCGAAAGCATCTACCCGGATGATTTGGAATATGCCGACGAAAGTTTTCAGGCCATTGCCCAAACCGGTGGCGGTGAAATCAGAGAGTACCGCATCGTACGGCCGGATGGTTCGGTGCGCTGGGTATCAGACAGAGGATTTGCCATCAAAGATGACAGCGGAAACGTTGTTCGCATTGCCGGAATCGCCGAAGATATTACCGATCGCAAGCGGGCGGAGATGGCCCTGCGCGAAAGCGAGGAACGCTTCAGGGAGCTGGCTGAGTTGATGCCGGAAACCATTTTTGAAATAGATTTGGACAGCAACCTGACCTATGTGAATCGCAGTGCCTTTAACTATTTCGGATATACCCGGTCTGATTTAAAAAAGGGCTTAAAAAGCCTGGACATGCTGATCCCCAAAGACCGGGAACGGGCCGCTGAAAATACGGCTAAAATACTCAAAGGAGAAAACACCGGTATCAATGAGTATACAGCTTTGCGGAAAGATGGCTCGACTTTCCCGGTAATGGTCCACTCGGCGCCTATTTTTAAGCGCGGCAAGCCGGCGGGCTTAAGAGGTTTTATCATTGATATTACCGACCGCAAAAAAGCCGAAGAAGAGCGCCGTAAACTGGAGGTACAGTTTCAACAGGCCCAGCGCTTCGAGGCCCTGGGCACCCTTGCCGGCGGTATTGCCCACGATTTTAACAATCTTTTGATGAATATTCAGGGAAACACCTCCCTGATGCTCTGCGAAATCAAGAAATCCCACCCGTATTACAATATGCTCAAAAATATTGAAAAGCAGGTCAAAAGCGGTACCCGGCTGACCCGGCAAATGCTCGGATACGCCCGCAAGGGAAAATTCAATGTCAAAGCCATTGAATTAAACAAAGTTGTGCATGAAAGCGCCGAAACCTTCGGCAGAACCCGCAAAGAAATTACGATTCAGCGCGATTTTGCAGATCACCTGTATGCCGTTGAAGCTGACCGGGGACAAATTGAGCAGGTGCTGTTAAACCTGTATGTGAATGCTGCCGACGCCATGCCCGGCGGCGGGCATCTGCATCTAAAAACCAAAAATGTGAGCCATCTGAGAATCAAAAGCGATCAGTACAAGCCTCAGCCGGGCAACTATGTGCAACTGACCATCAGCGATAGCGGTATCGGGATGGATCAGCATACGCTGGAACACATTTTTGATCCCTTCTTTACCACCAAGGAAATGGGACGGGGCACCGGGCTGGGGCTGGCTTCGGTTTACGGTATTATCAAAAGCCATGACGGTTATATCGATGTGACCTCTGAAAAAGGGCAGGGAACAACCTTCACCATTTTCTTGCCCGCCACCCACAAAACGGTTGAAGACCAGGCCGGGGCGGCAGCGGAACTCATCCGGGGCAGTGGTACGCTTCTGGTTGTTGACGATGAAGAGCTGGTACTGGATGTAGCTGCCAACATGCTTGAAAAATTAGGCTATACCGCCCTGAAGGCTCACAACGGCGGTGATGCTGTAGACATCTTTAAGGCCCGCAAAGATGAGATTAAAATGGTTGTGCTGGATATTATTATGCCGGACATGGGCGGCAGAGAAGTCTACGATAAGATTAAAATGATCAATCCGGACGTGAAAGTCCTGCTATCGAGCGGATACAGCGTAGACGGGCAGGCCATTGAACTGCTGGAACGCGGCTGCGACGGCTTTATGCAAAAACCCTTTACCATGGAAGAGCTGTCGGGAAAGGTCGAGCAGATTCTCACCCGATAGAAATGGCGCTTGCTCATCCCGCCTTTGCTCAGCTCATATTGGCGCCTTAAATTTTAGAGTGCTTTTGGTGCTGCTTTTTCTTGACACTTGCGCGCCATAACTTTATTTATATCAAATATCCATACTCTGCGCGGTGCTTTTCTACAATTCATTCTGAAGCGCATTTGCAACCACTCCTGGTTTCTATTCTCTCCGACATTGACCCACTTCTGACGCTTTTGACCTAAAGATTCCGGTATTCAGAATGGAATTTGAAAAACCAAAGCACACCTGTGTTTTGTGCAGGACAAATAACAGTTTGGGGGGAGCGATCCGGCAGTAAATATGCAAAGGGGGTGATACCATGCCGACTTATATTACCCTGGTGCGTTATACCCAAAAAGGCGTTGAGAATATGAAGGACAGCCCGAACCGCCTGGATACCGCCAAGGAAGTCTTCAAATCGATGGGGGCAGAAATAAAAGCGTTTTATCTGGCCATGGGCCGCTACGATGCCGTCGTCATTGGTGAAGCACCGGATGATGAAACCGCAACCAAACTGGCTATGACCATCGGCTCGGCCGGGTCTATTCGTACGGAAACGCTGCGCGCTTTTACCGAAGATGAATACCGTGATATTATTGCTGCTTTGCCCTAAAGTAATCGGATCACATATCAAAGCAAGCGCCGGTTCGCTTCCCCCCAAAACAATCCAAACCGGCGTTTGGGGCGAAAGTGTTTTATAAATGCAACCATGCAAGTTAGCCTCATTGTGTTAGGATATTCTTTCTGGTTTAATAAAGCCTGCCAACCCGACCTGCCTGATTAGATCTTAAAGTTTCCCGATATTGAGCCGATGTTGGAAATAATGCGAATTGAAAAAGATTTCTTATCCACAGCAGCCATTTTTAGTGTATAATTCAATCAGTGCTTCAAAACCTATCATAAACACATTACAATTAGGCCTGTAACTATTGGATAATATGAAAGCTATTATAGTTAGTGATCTGCACATCGGCTCACGCTACTGTTTGCGTGAAAACTTCATGCAGTTTCTTCAGAATATTCCCCAAGACCATGAATTTATATTAAATGGTGATATTATCGACAACCCTTATGGTAAGATGTCTGCTACCGACCGGGAATTTCTGGACTATTTTGGGGAAATGTCATTGCGGCAAAAGGTGGTCTGGATTCGCGGGAATCATGATAACGGCTATGTGCCCGATCAGCTGGAAAAGATACAGATTAAACAGCATTACGCCCTGCAAAAAAGACTGTTTATAACCCATGGTGATTTTTTTGATGAGGTCATGCCCCGGAATCGGATCTTTATTAAAACGTTTAAATTGTTGCATGATATTAGAATTAAACTGGGCGCCCGTCCGGTGCATGTGGCGCAATATGCCAAATGCTGGAAAAGCTTTTATGCCTATCTCAGGAAAAATGTCATGCTCAATGCCGTTAATTATGCCCGTAAAAACGGTTTCAAGGCTGTGACCTGCGGCCATACCCATTACGCCGAGGAACAATTTATTAGTGGTATCCAGTACTTAAATACCGGCGCCTGGACCGAGCAACCGACCTTTTATGTGCATGTAACGCAGAATGAAATACTGTTGGAAAAATCAACAATTTCTGAACAACGGCAAAAAAATCCGGATGTTAAAAAGGAGCCCTCAACGCAGGCCCGCCATCAACAGGTTGCCCAATTCCGTTCGCATCCCAACTAAAAATTGACAGAAGACCCTGCTTGATAAATGCCCGCCGGTATGCCTGCGGGCAAAGCGTGCCGGCTGGAGTGCAAAAAGACAGCAACGGCAGATTATTGCCTTTTTTCGATCTTTTTTGCGATCTGTTTTCCCCGGTCAACCGCGTAACCGACCGCCGGTTGAGTCATTCCAAGACGTTTGGCCAGATCGGTGCGACTATAACCCAGATCGCGCACGGCCAGATAGCACAACAGGCTTCTGGCGTCCACCTGAGCGCGCCGGCGCCCCCTGGCGTAAATCAGGTCTCTTTGGATGCCGAACCGTTCGACCACCTGCTGCTCAACTTTTCGAAACTCTGCCCCGTTTGGTTTGGGGTGATGGTTGCCGTTTAAATTTCCATTTGTCTTTGCCAAAATCACTTCGACAAAACGGCCGTCGCCCAGGATGCGTTCATCTCCTTTCAAATGGCTGTTTCCGTTGTCGCGCAGCTTCTTGACTTTCGCCCAGCCACCGGCGCTGCGAACTATACCGCCGCCGCTCAATTCCGTTTCTCTGTGATGTCCAAGCCCGGCCACGACGTAGGCCAGATACTGCTGGCGGGATTCTGGAATGCCCTTGCCGAACCCGGATAGCACAAAGCGGGTGTTCTGCCAGGGCCGGGCATGTTTTCCCATCAATGTGGCGTGCCCGCTGTAGGGAAATGTATTCGAGGCTTCAATATCTTTTGTTAGATTTCTGCGGACGGGGTTTAGATGAATATAGCGGACCAGCTCTTTGAAATACACATCCTCCTGGCAGACAAAGGACTTGTAGCGCTGCTGGAACAAGGCGCCTTTTCGCCGGTGCCTGCGGTTGAATGAGCGGGCATAGCCGGTCAGCAATCGCTGCATCAGGCGCGAAATCCCCTCCGGCCCGCTGCGCATCAGAAAATGGGCGTGATCGGGCAAAAACGCCCAGGCATAACAGGCCGTGCGGGTTTCCGGCAGCAGAGCAGCCAGCCGTTCCAATAAATTGTCGCGGTCGCTGTCATCCGTAAAGATCACGCGGTTATTCATCCCGCGGATGATGATATGATGCAGCACACCGGGCGCGTCTATGCGGGCTGATCGTGGCATGGGGCAAATTAAAAGTGAATCTTTAATTGTTCATCGGTTTATATTGCGGTTAAGCTATTTGAATGCGCTAATAGTGTTCAAAATAAATGCCAGACGGATATTTGCGTGCATAAAAAATACCATAACTTGTTGAATTTAATTCAATAATTTAAATAAAAGGGGGTCAGGCGGGCAGCGCTCAGAGATTAAAAAGTGGGGGATGTCACCCGTAACGGCTGGTATTTGACATACTTAGACCGTTCTGCCGCAGGAGTGACACCTCATATTGAAGGCTTGACGCCCATCGTAAAGTGAGCCATTACTTATTTAGAGAGTTATTAGAACTGGATTTTAAGAATGAGATTTAGAGCCTTTTCAATTGCGATGTGGTTTTGGCTGGCCCTTATGGCAACACAGCCGGGTTTGGCCCAGCGGGAAAACCTGAGTGGCGAACGCATCGTATTCTGTATGATTCAACTGGAACATGCCGATGCCGAGCAACTGGCGGCGGTGCTGGAACCATTTCTGTCACCGGCAGGCAGCATTGCAGCCTACCGTCCCACCAATACACTGATGATCAGGGACCGGGAGTCGGTAGTCGAGCAGCTCTCAACGGCTGTTAAAGGCAAATCCTGTGTCGCAGAGTCTAACTTGGAATAGCCCCTCAGGGCCCAACGACTGGGCCCTCCCGAGAATGAGAGCTGGTTACTTTTGAATAATGTCTGTAATATGAAACGACGTAATAAGGAAAGACAACTATAAATAAACCAGATGCTGACTCGTAAGTCTGAAGTGGGAGCGGCATCTTGCCGCGATAATGCAAATTGCAGGATGGAGTCCTTGTGTTAAATTGGGCAGGTATTGGATATTTTATATTAAGTATTGTTACATATAAAAACGCCCCCGGAATGAATTTCCGGGGGCGTTTTTATCAGGATGCGGGTTTGCTGGCGGCTTTGCCGAGCTTTTCAAGTTGCTTGTCGACGGCAGCCTGAAATCCCTGGAGGCTGCGGTCCCGCAAACGCTTGCCGTTGATAAAAACCGTGGGCGTCCCTCTGACCCCGGCCCGGCGTCCGTCTGAAAGATCCTGTCTCACCCGACCTTGCGTGGCCGGATCCTTCTTCATTTTTTCATATTCCTCCAAATTCAGGCCGACTGCCACGGCAATGTCCTGAATTTTCTGGTCATCGATTTTGTTGTAATTTTTAAATAAAAGATCGTGAAACTCCCAGAATTTTCCCTGGCTGTCAGCCGCCAGGGCCGCCACGGCCGCCTTCATGGCATATTTGTGATTTTGCAGAGGAAAATTTTTAAAAACAACTTTGACATCTTTGGGATATTTCTCGAGCACCTGCTCGAGTACGGACACCAGCCCGGCACAGTACTTTCATTGAAAGTCATCGAAAACTGCAATCACAATGGGGGCATCTTCCTGCCCCTTGAACGGGGAGCCCGCGGTATTAATGGTCTGAATAAAGTCAATGGTAATCATCTGAACGGTTTTGTTTTTGCCGCTGCTTAAAACCAGCGTGTCGCCGCGGGGCCCCAGTTTAATCTGATCCACGTGCTTGCCGACATTTATTCTCGCCTCCGGCTCTTTGCTTGAAGTGTAAACCAATATTTCGCCCTGATCCGTCAGGATAAAAAGCTTGCGCCCGTCATAGGTAACGGCCACATCGATGG
>JASFIG010000239.1:0-7438 GCA_050122795.1 Desulfobacterales bacterium | reverse complement strand
CTCATATTCCCTTTTTTACAGGCTTACAGTGGGTTTCGGATGATGCCATCAGCAGAAAAGGACGATTGCCGCATCTGGAGGTTATGCACATTCGATCGCTTTATAAAAAGCGTTTTGCGGAAAGAGTCGCGAAAAAAAATGATTTGTGTTCGATAATAATTCCCGTCTTTAACCAGGTGGAATACACGAAACAATGTATTGAAGCCTTATATAAAAATACGCCAAAAGGGCTTTTTGAGCTCATTATCGTTGATAACAATTCAACCGATGGAACCAAAAATTTTCTCGCACATCTTGAAGAAGACGTTAAAATCATCAGCAACCCTGAAAATTTAGGATTCGCGAAAGCCTGTAATCAGGGCGCAAGTGAGGCTTCGGGAGCATTCCTGTTATTTCTGAACAATGATACGGTTCCGCTTCCCGACTGGCTAGAAGAAATGGCCGATTCCGCCAATTCCGATGTCAAGGTCGGCATCGTTGGCAGCAAGCTGCTTTATCCTGATGGTACGATTCAACACGCCGGCATTGGGTTTATCAATGGCATACCTGATCATCCCTTTAGAAATTTACCGGGCGACCATCCTGAGGCCAATATTCCCAAAGAGCTGGATATGGTGACCGGTGCATGCCTGCTCATCAAAAAGGATTTATTTTTTGAATGCGGCGGTTTTGACGAGCAATATACAAACGGGGTCGAAGATATCGATCTTTGTTTAAAGGTTAGGTTGACGGGGCATAAGGTTGTTTATAACCCCAAAAGCACTTTATATCATTACGAGGGGAAAACCCCCGGCAGATTCGATCATGTTAAAGAAAATTTAGAAATCTTTTTTTCTCGCTGGAAAAATCATTTCGATGATCATGGTAGAATGATCTATAAAACCGAAAGTCAAAAAATCCGCATTAAATGGGAGGGTTCACAGTTTGTCAATCACAGTCTGGCCCTGGTGAACAGGGAATTGTGCATCCAACTGGCCAATCGTGAGGATATGGAGCTTTGCATAATTCCGTATGAGCTGGATGAGTTCGGTGCCGAAGAGGACCCGGCACGGTTGGGCATGATTGCGGACCGATTAAACTCACCTTTATCTGCAGCAGCTGATTTTCACATTCGCCATCAGTGGCCGCCCAATTTTACGCCCCCGCCGGAAGGCCATTGGATAATCATCCAGCCCTGGGAGTTCGGAGCCTTGCCCAAAAATTGGGTTGTGCCCATGGAGACCCTGGTTGACGAACTGTGGGTGCCCAGCAACCATGTTCGTGATGTTTACATTCAAAGTGGTATATCGCCGGATAAGGTATTCGTTGTCCCCAACGGCGTAAACTATGGCCAATTCCATCCCCAAATCACGAAATTCCCACTCGATACAAATAAAAAATTCAAATTTTTATTTGTTGGTGGCACCATCATGCGCAAAGGCATTGATGTTTTATTGAGCGCCTATGCTGAATTGTTTTCTAGCGAAGATGATGTCTGCCTTGTGATCAAAGACATGGGAGGAGAGTCATTTTACAAGGGGCAAAACGCCTCGTGGATGATTGCAGATATAAAAAAGGATCCGACAGCGCCTGAGATTTTATACATCACCGAAACACTAAAAAATGAAGAAATAGCCGGCCTGTATACCGCCTGCGATTGCCTGGTGCATCCTTATCGCGGAGAGGGATTTGGTTTGCCAGTGGCAGAGGCCATGGCCTGCGGTTTGCCGGTTATCGTCACCAAAGGCGGGGCCTGTGATGATTTTTGTTCTGAAAAAAATGCATATTTGGTCTCCAGTACCAAACGGCCGATTCATTTGAGCAGCTATGAGTTAAATGGGCCCGGTTGGCTATTGGAGCCGGACAAATCACAGCTGATTGAAATGTTGAAATTCGTTTACGAACATCCGGATAAAGCCCGCGAAAGAGGCGCCATTGCTGCTCGCGAAATAAAGAGGAAGGTGGATTGGAAAATGTCAAAAGATCTAATTGTGGACCGTTTGAGAGCTTTAAAAGACAAACCGATACGCCGGTTTGCCGGTTCGGCACATGAGCATTCAGGTAAAGACCTGAAATCGCCCGAGGAAATTTATCAAAATATTCAGCAATCGATGGAAAATAGGCAGCCTCAAGAAGTAATCGCTGAACTGGAAAAGCTGGCGGAATCTCATCCTCAATTCGCTCTGGCGCACAACGACCTGGGGGTTTTGCACTATACTGCCGGCAACAAAGAAAAAGCGCATCAATATTACGAAAACGCCGTGCAGCTGGATCCAGAGAGTTTGGTTTTTCAAAAGAATCTGGCTGATTATTATTACGTTGAACTGGGCAGGGTCGAAGATGCTCTGCGAATCTATGTAAAAATTTTAGAAGCGAATCCCGAAGATACCGAAACCCTGCTGATCACCGGACATATTTGTGTATCCCAGCACCGGTTCGATGATGCCCGGGTGTTTTATCGCCGGGTATTGGCGCTGGAGCCTTTAAATGAAGATGCGCGCAACAATCTTGAAAAATTAGACAGGATGGATTCAAAAGCCGGCGAAGCTGAAACCGCCCAAGAAATCTACCAGGAGATGTTTCCGTTACTAGGCAATGGAGACCCGCATAAAGCCATCAAGTCGTTAACAGAATTGCTCGAACGTTTCCCGGATTTTGCGCTGGCCCACAATGATCTGGGCGTACTTTATTATCGTGCGGGTGACAAACAGCGAGCCCAGCATCATTATGAACGCGCTGTTGAACTGACGCCCGATAATATTAATTTTCAAAAAAACCTGGCGGACTTTTATTGTATCGAGCTGGGCCGGATTGAAGATGCTCTCAAACTATATGTCAGCATCCTGGCAGCCGACCCGCAGGATATCGAAACCCTGATGGCCACCGCCCAGATCTGCAAAGCACTGGAAAAACTCGATGACGCTAAGGATTTTTTCAATCAGGTGCTTCAGATCGAACCGTGGAATGCAGATGCGCGCAAACAAATAAACGAAATAGAAGAACCGGCGTCAGGGGCTTGTTTGAACTTAAAATCGGCAGAAGACGTCTATCGCAGACTTAAAGAGAGGTTAAACACCTTGACCCCGGCAGAGGCCATTGTTGAATTTGAAAAACTCATCGATTCTTATCCGGATTTTGCCATCGGGCACAACGACCTCGGTGTTTTGTATTACAACACCGACAACAAAGAAAAAGCCTTGCGCCATTACAAACAGGCGGCAGAGCTGCAACCTGAAAATATGACCCTGCAGAAAAACCTGGCGGACTTTTTGTTCGTCGAGCTGGGCAGGGTGGAGGACGCCCTTCAAATTTATGTGGGCATACTGGCAACCCATCCCGATGACGTCGAGACGCTGTTGATTACCGGTCACATTTGCGTGGCCCTTAAAAGGTTTGACGAGGCCCAGGACTTTTACGAACGGGTCCTGGCCTTGGAACCGGGCAATGAAGATGCCAGCCAAAATCTTCATGCCATAAGTAACCGGCGAAACGAGCGGTCAACTTCCCAGCCGGATGCCTTCACCGCTATGAGCGTTTCAAGCGCCAAAGTTGAAGCAATGGATCTGAATTCAAAGGCGTCTGAAAACACAGATACTGAAGGCAAAACAAGCGCGTCCATTGTTGTCAGCCTCAATGGGATCCAAAATCGCGTAAAAGAGTGCCTGAAAAGCATTCAAGTCCACACCGCAGCGCCCTATCAATTGCTGCTTATCGATCGTGATACCGGGAAAGGAATACAAAAATGGGCGCAACAACTCGCAGAGGCCAACGACGATTACCACCTCATTGCGTGTACGCGGCAGGCGGGCTGGGCCGAGTGCATCAACCAGGCGGTTGAAAAAGCAGACGGTGAGCTTATCGTTCTGATGCACAATGATGTGGTGCTGCCTGAGGGCTGGCTAAATACTTTTTTGATGGGCATTCATTTCGAACCGAATACCGGTGTGGTCGGCCCGATGTGCAACCGGGTGGCGGGTATCCAGCAGATTATTCAAACAGATGAATCTGACCGAACCGATTTTGAGGCCACGGCAGCAGCGTTTTACGAACAAAACCGGCACAGACGGGTATCGGTGACTAAACTATCAGACATTTGCCTGGTTTTCCGGCGCGAGTTAGTCGAAAAAATCGGAAGTTTTGACAAACAATATGCTTCAGCAGAGATCTGTGTCGAAGATTTTTGCAACCGGGCGGCAGCAGCGGGATATAAGAATTGGGTCGCCGCTGATACCTACGTCTATCATTACGATCGCCACAAAGCCCAAAAGAAATTCGCAGCGAACAATTCGGCCAGCACCGAAGATCGAAAAATCTATAAAGAAAAATGGAATGGCGCGCCAACTCCCGAAGCCAGAGCATTTCAGACAGTCCAACTGCTCGCAAAAGCAGAAGAATTCAGTCAGAAAGGCCAAATTGATCAGGCTGTCGAAACCTTATTGGTTGGCATCGGTACTCATGCGGAAGATAAGCGTCCATATTATGCCCTGGCTGAAATTCTTCTCGCCGCCAAAAGATTTCAGGATGCCAAAGAGGCTTTAAATGAGATCCCGTCGACCAACGGGGATGCGGAACCTCAAAAGCTCGAATTGCTGGGGTATGCAGAAGAAGGTTTGGCAAACCATAAAGCCTCTCAGGCCTGTGTTGAACAGCTGCTGGCCATTAATCCCCGACACGCACCGGCTTTGAACCTCAAGGGCAATTTGGCTTATCACGATGCAGACCCGTCTTCTGCTGAAAAATATTTCAAGCGCGCGATCGATGCGGATCCGGGCTATGCCAAGCCCTTCACCAATATGGGAATACTGCAAATGGAAGCCGGCCGGCACGCGGACGCGCTGAATTCCATTGAAATGGGTTTCCGTCTCTGCCCCACAGATCTTGATATCGCAACCCATTATCATAGCCTGGTAACGGAAATCGCAGGTTTTGAAAACGCCGAGCCGGTTGCCCGCGAAGCAGCCGCCCTGTATCCGAACAACCAGAAAGTAAAATATATGCTGATCGATTTTATGATCCAGCAGGGTAAATATGAATTGGCGATGCCTGAAATCGAGGACGCCATCATCAGATTCGGCCTGGAAGACGGTATTCTGGGGGCCGCATTGAAAATCAGAGAAAAGCTGGGGCCAATGACCGTTGACAAGTCCGCGAAAAAGGTTCCGGTCTCCCTATGCATGATCATTAAAGATGAAGAAAAGTATTTGGCCAGATGTCTGGCCAGCGTAAAGCCCATCGTTGACGAAATGATCGTGGTGGATACGGGTTCGAATGATCGATCCAAAGATATTGCCGTTACCTTTGGCGCCCGGGTTTATACTTATGATTGGCAAAATGATTTCGCCGCCGCCCGCAACTTTTCAATTTCCAAAGCATCCGGTGATTGGATTCTCATTCTGGACGGAGATGAAGTGATTTCACCTCTGGATCACGAACAGTTCAATAAAATGGTCGCCAAAAAACCCAAGGCACCGGTTGCCTATTCCATCACCACCCGCAATTATAATCCTTTGGCCAACATCGTGGGCTGGGTGTCTAATGACGGTAATTACCCTGCTGAAGAAGCCACCATCGGATGGTTGCCGAGTGAAAAAGTCAGGCTGTTTTACGGTAAAGATCAAATCTGGTTTGAAGGGGCGGTGCACGAGATGGTTGATCCGGTTTTGAAAAGAAATACCATTGAAATTAAAAAATGTAACATACCGGTGCACCATTACGGCCGGCTGGATAAGAAAAAACTCGATCGCAAGGGTGAAATTTATTTTGAAATCGGCCAGAAAAAGCTTGCCGAGATGGGAGAGGATCCTAACGCCCTGCGCGAGTTGGCGATTCAGGCGACCATTCTGGAGCGAAATCAGGAGGGGCTTGATCTGTGGAAGCGGCTGCTGGCTTTAAATCCCTTTCCGGAGTTGACCGCCGTTGCCTACGTCAATATGGGGACCATTTACAGCCGGCTCGAAAGATTTGAAGATGCCCTGGATGTTTCCAAAAAGGCGATGGCCGTTGATCCGGATTTGAAAGAAGCCCAGTACAATTGTGCTTTGGCGGAATTGCATTGCGGTCATTCAGCTGCCGCTATCGAGACCCTTGAAAAACTGTTGCGCAGTTTTCCCGATTACCCGCCGGCGCAATTTATTCTGTGTGCTGCATATTGTTGTGCGGATCAAAAAGACAGAGGTCTGGAGGGCATTCAAAATCAAAAGAAAACACCTATGGGTGTCCATCTGGCAATGCCATTTTTTGAACTCGGCCAGAGCCTGATTGCAGCCAAACAGATACCGTATGCATTAGCAGTTCTCGGAGCGGCGATTGAATCTGATATTGTCAGTAAACAGATTTTGGAGCTGTTTAACAAATGCATTCAAATGAGAGAAACGACTCAGAATTCTCAAGAGCGTCACCCGGTTGTTGAAGCAGGGTCGGCAAGCGGCCAATTTTGAACATATGCCCTAATCGTTGCGCGATACCCCTTGTAGATGCTTTGGAATTTGTACCCGCTCCAAAAGGTCAAGGTGAAATCTCAATTGAATGACCATAAAAATCCCCGGAATTCAAATCCTGTCCGGGAATTGCAAAAAGGCCTGCTGCTGCATCGACAAGGCCAGCTCGATCAGGCCGAAGAAACCTACCGCCAGATCCTTCATCTTCAGCCCCTGAATTCAGATGCCCTGCATTTGTTGGGCGTCGTGTCCATGCAGAAAGGAGACAACCTCTCGGCGGTTGAATTGATCAATCGGGCCATTAAAATTATTCCTGATCAACCCATCTTCCACAACAACCTTGGCAATGCTTACCGCGACAGCGGCCGCTTCGAGGAGGCCATTGCCTGCTATCAAAAAGCGCTTCAAATAAAACCCGATCTGCTTGAATCTTATATTAATTTGGGTATTGCTTATTATCAATTGTCCGAATTCGACCGGGCCGCCTTAGCCTATCAACAAGCAATCACGCTCAAGCCCGAAAGTGCTGAAGCCTATTACAATTTAGGCAATACCCTCAAAGAACAGCGGCTTTTCGATGCGGCCGTTTCCTGCTATCGGCGGGTTGTGGCGATAAATCCAATGTTTTTTGAAGCTTTTTATAATATGGCGAACAGTTTGGAACAGCAATCTCGTTTTGACGAAGCCATCGCGTGTTTAAAGCAGTGCCTGCGAATCAATCCCCGATGGGCCGAGGCTTACAATAATCTGGGCAAGTTGATCGAGCAAAAGGGTTTGCACGACCAGGCGCTTTCATATTATCAAAAAGCGGTAGAGCTGGACCCCGGGCTCTATGCCGCCCACAACAATCTGGGCAATGCGCTCAAAAATCAGGGCTGTTATGCCGACGCCATTGCCTGCTATCAAAAAGCACTGCATTGTCATCGGAAATATGCCGAAGCCCATCTAAATTTAGGGGTGACCCTGGCCGAATCAGATCGTCCGGTCGAAGCGGTTGATCACTTTAAAAAAGCGACTTGTAT
>JASFIG010000238.1:0-7438 GCA_050122795.1 Desulfobacterales bacterium | reverse complement strand
CCTCTGACTTCTGACCTCAGAAAATAAAGGAGAAACCGATGCCCCACATTACGGTAAAGTTCTACCCCGGAAGGTCAGCAGAGCAGAAAAAACGGCTGGCCCGTGAAATCGTCAAAAGCGTCACTCAGATTGCGGTTTGTGAAGAAAAATCGGTATCCGTGGCCTTTGAAGAAGTCGCGCCTGAAGACTGGGCTGAAAGCGTTTACCGGCCCGACATCCTGAATAAAAAAGAAACTCTGGTGATTGTGCCGGGCTATGATCCCTTCGAGAGAAAGCAAAGTTCCGGGGATGACGACGGCAAAGCCGAATTCAGCATTCGATCCTATCAGGCTGCCGATCAGCCGGCGGTCATCGATTTATGGCAACGCTGTAACCTGGTGGTTCCGCAAAATGACCCTCAAAAAGATATCAAGATGAAAAGCCGGGTCCAGGAAGATCTGTTCTTTGTGGGCACCATCGGCAGCCGTATCGTGGCCACGGCCATGGCCGGCTATGACGGACATCGCGGCTGGATCTACTATCTGGCTGTGGATCCGGATGATCAGCGCCGGGGAATGGGTCGCCGTATGATGGAATGGGCTGAAGCTGCCCTAAAAAAACGAGGTTGCCCAAAGATCAACCTGCAGGTGCGCACCTCCAACCCGGACGTGATCTCCTTTTATAAACATCTGGGGTATTCAAATGATGATGTCATCGGCCTGGGTAAAAAGCTCTAAAGATCAGATACATATAGTTCCAGCCAGGTCGGAATTATTTTCAAATATATACTAATAGTTATTAATATGAAAAGATAACTATGTATATCCTTTTTCTTCCTTGACCTGCAGAGACTTATTTTTTATATCTATCCATCAGTAACACAGATTCATTATATTCTTTCCACACGGATTGTTTTTAATACGGAGGGTTAAAAAAAGGAATGAAGAAAGGAGGATCTAATGAAAAAAATTGTTATCTTTAGTTTAGCCGTTTTGATGCTCTTCTCACTGGGCACGATCGCCGGCGCCAAGACGTTGAAATTGGGCCTGGATGCGGGCCCGGTCTCCCAGGACCCGCAAGTACAACTGTCCGGGGGGATGCTGCAGTATTCACATTGGACTTTTGACCCGCTCGTTCGTTACGCCCAGGATATGAGTTTTGAGCCTCGCCTGGCCGAGCGCTGGGAGCGCGTCGATCCATTGACCATGCGCTTTTACCTGCGCAAAGGCGTCAAATTCCACAGCGGCAACCCCTTCACCGCCAATGACGTCAAATTTACCTTTGAGCGCTTCTATAAGAGCGAAGACTTCAAGGGCCTTTTCGAACCGTTTGCCGGCTGCACGGTGGTCGATGATCACACGGTTGATATCAAGACCAAAAAACCCTACGCCCTGCTGATCAACATGGCCACCTACATCTTTCCGCTGGACAGTCAATTTTACAGCGGTACGGATGCCACCGGTCAGCCCAAAGACGCGGTTGTTAAAATCGGCCCTTCCTTCGCGCTGCAAAACAGTTCCGGTACTGGTCCTTTCAAAGTCGTGGAATGGGAACAGGGTGCCAAATATGTTTTCGAAAGATTCGCCGATTACTGGGATAAAGATTCTCCCGGAAATGTCAGCAAGATTATCCTGACGCAGATCAAAGAAGATGCCACCCGGGTGGCCGCCCTGCTCTCCGGTGATGTGGATTTCATCTCACCGGTACCGCCGCAGGATTTCCAGCGGATCGAAAAAGATTCCAAAGTCAAACTGGTGACCTATTCCGGCGGCCGTATTATCACAGTGCAGTTAAACCAGAAGCGCCGGGCCGAATTTAAGGATGTGAATGTTCGTCAGGCTATTGTCCACGCGGTTAATAATGTGGGTATTGCCCAAAAAATTATGAAAGGCACCGCAACCCCGGCCGGTCAGCAAGGCCCCAAGGGCTATATGGGGTACAATCCGGCTTTGAAACCGCGTTACGACCTCAAAAAAGCCAAGGATTTTATGAAAAAAGCCGGCCTGGAAAAAGGTTTTGAAGTCACCATGATCGCGCCCAACAATCGCTATGTGAATGATGAAAAAATCGCCGAGGCATTTGCATCCATGCTGGCCAAAATTAACATCAAGGTCAACCTGAAAACCATGCCCAAGGCCCAGTACTGGGATGAGTTCGATGCCCAGGTGGCGGATATCCAGATGATCGGCTGGCACTCGGATACCGAAGATTCCGGCAACTTCACCGAATTTTTAGGCATGTGCCCCAACAAGGAAACCGGATACGGGCAGTATAACAGCGGCAATTACTGCAATCCAGAAATCGATAAGCTGACCATGGCGGCTCAGGTTGAAACCGATCTGGCAAAACGCACCAAAATTCTGCAACAGATCGAACAGATCCTGTACGATGATGCTGCGTTTGTGCCGTTTCACTGGCAGAACCATTCCTATGCCGGCAAAAATAACGTGGATATCAAGCCGATCGTCAACACCATGAACTTTCCCTATTTAGGAGATCTGGTCATCAAATAACACAACAGTTGTTCAGGGCCTGCTGCGAATATAAATGCTAAACACAAACTTTCCGTGTTGCGTTAATTGACCTAGGCGCCTGGACGGCTCAACGGACAATGGGGCAGGTGGTGAAATCAAATCGCCACCTGCCCCAATTTTATGCGCTCTACGGGTTGTTCCAACAGGCCTGTTTTTCACCGCTTGGCGGCCATTTCATAAGGAATTCACAGCACTATTTTTCACTATTTCCCTCTTGACCTGATCTACCATTGATCGTATTTAGAAAAGCGCACCCAATCCGAATATTGCTAAAGGCCGTCAATGTTTGCATTTATCATCCGACGCGTTATTCAGGCTATCTTTGTGATGCTGGTCATCAGCCTGGTGGGATTTTCGATCCAGCATGCCATCGGCGACCCGGTCAGGGACCTGGTCGGCGAGCGCGTGACACCGGCTGAGCGCGAGGTTATTCGAGATCGACTGGGCCTCAACGATCCCTTCTACGTCCAGTATGTTCGATTTGTAAAAAACGCCTGCAAAGGTGATCTGGGATTATCTTTTTTCTATAAAAAGCCGGCCCTGGAAGTCATTATATCCAAGGCCCCCGCAACCCTTGAGCTGGTGATTGTCACCGCCTTAATCCTGATTGTCGTTTCCATTCCGGCCGGCGTTTATGCCGCCATCTATCCCAAAGGCTGGTTTTCACGGATCATAATGGCTGTCAGTACCATCGGCGTTGCGGTTCCGGTGTTTCTGACGGCCATCGCGCTTATCTATTTTTTCAGCGTGGAATTGGGCTGGCTGCCATCCTACGGGCGTGGCGAGACCGTTAACATCTGGGGCTGGGAAAGCGGCTTTTTTACCTGGGACGGGCTCAAACACCTGATCCTGCCGAGCATATCGCTGTCATCGATCATGCTGCCGCTATTTATTCGCCTGGTGCGGGCTGAAATGATGGAGATACTGGAAACCGAATACATCAAGTTTGCCTGGGCTAAAGGGCTGCGCCGCGAGCGCGTCTGGTTCATCCATGCCTTTAAAAATACACTCCTGCCGGTGATCACCATCTTCGGCGTCGAGCTGGGGATCCTGATGGCTTTTACCATTTTGACCGAATCGGTTTTTAACTGGCATGGGATGGGATTCATGTTCATCGAAGCGGTGGAGCGCTCGGACACCTCTTTGCTGGTGGCCTATCTGATGGTAGTGGGCGGAATTTTTGTGGTCATTAACACCATTGTCGATATTGTCTATGGGTTCGTCAATCCCACGGTCAGAATTGCAGGTACAAAATGAATACCTGGCAGCGATTTAAAAATTCGTATCTGTTTTACAATTTTAAACAGGATTCCATCGCGATTGCCAGCTTTTGCGTGCTGGCGGCCCTGGTGGTGATCAGCATCCTGGCGCCGGTAGTAGTGCCGCATGACACCTACGATACCGCAACCATCGATATCCTGGATGCCGAAACGCCGCCGGCCTGGATGGAAAACGGCAGCGAAAAATTCTTGCTGGGAACCGACATTCAGGGGCGCGATTTGCTCAGCACCATGATTTTCGGCCTGCGGGTATCGCTGATTATCGGCGTGGGTGCGGTGTTGTTCCAGTCTTTGCTCGGCATTCTGGTAGGTCTTCTGGCCGGTTATTTTGGAGGAAAACTGGATGCATTTTTAATGCGCATTGCCGACATTCAATTTTCAATCCCGTACCTGATTGTGGCCATCTTTACCAGCGCGATTTTCAAGCTGGCTTTTGGCGTCGGCCGCTGGGAAGAACTGGCAGTGCCGTTATTGATCATCATTATCGGAATGTCCGAATGGCCCAAGTATGCCCGCACGGTGCGGGCGTCGGTGCTGGGTGAAAAAAACAAAGAATATGTCGAAGCAGCCCGGGTGATCGGCCTCAGTGGCTGGCGGATCATCCTCAGACACATATTGCCCAACACCATGACACCGGTTCTGGTGCTCTCGACCATCCAGGTGGCCAATGCGGTCATGAGTGAGGCCGCCCTTTCGTTTCTGGGATTGGGTATGCCCATCACCAAGCCCTCCCTGGGGTCTTTAATCCGGTCCGGCTTTGAATATATCTTCAGTGGGTCCTGGTGGATTACCTTTTTTCCCGGTATCCTCCTGGTTATTTTTCTGCTGGTTGTTTTATTGCTGGGAGACTGGCTGCGGGATGTGCTCAATCCCAAACTGTATAAAGGCTAAACACCAAACACTAAACACCAACTTAAATGAGTCATCTGCTTGAAGTTAAAGATCTGGAAGTCAAATTTGCCCTATGGTCCGGCGAATTAACCGCCATCGACGGTATCAGCTTCACCCTGGACAGGGGTGAACGCCTGGGCATCGTGGGTGAAAGCGGTGCCGGAAAGTCGGTTACCGGCTTTGCGATCATCAACCTGATCAGCCGGCCCGGCTATATTTCCGGTGGTAAGGTTGTATTTGAAAACCAGGAACTCAATCGCCTGCGCGAGGAAGAAATGCGTGCCATTCGAGGCAACCGCATCAGCATGATATTTCAAGATCCCATGATGACGCTCAATCCGGTTCTGACCATCGCCACCCAGATGACCGAAACCGTGTTGGCCCATGAGAATGTCAGCAAAGCCGATGCCCTGGACATCGCCTTGGAAAAATTAAAAAAAGTCCATATTCCATCTCCCGAAAAAAGATTGCAGCAATATCCCCATGAGTGCTCCGGTGGTATGCGGCAGCGTATTGTGATCGCCATTGCGCTTTTGACCAATCCCGGCTTAATCATCGCTGATGAGCCCACTACCGCTCTGGATGTCACCATTCAGGCCGAGATCATGGATTTATTGCTGGAATTATGCGCATCTGAAAAAATGGGCTTGATCCTGATCACCCATGACCTGGGCGTCGTCTCCCAGATCACCGAAAAAATAGTGGTCATGTATGCCGGCAAAATCGTAGAGAGCGGACCCACCCGGTCGGTGGTGCAGGATCCCAAACATCCTTATACGCAGGGTTTGATTAAGGCCTTACCCGGTATCATTCCGCCGGGTGCGCGTTTAAACCAGATTCCCGGCATGATGCCGAATCTGACGGAAATACCCCGGGGCTGTGCATTTCATCCGCGCTGCACGATCAGCGATTCGATCTGCAGCGTGGAGGTGCCGGCCCTGATCAACAAGGAACAGCAGGGCCGCATGATTGCGTGCCATATGATCAAATGAGCATTTTTATTTTCCACAAACGGCAGCTCTAAAACTTTAGCCATGGAACCAAACTATAATCTATTATCCGTAAAGGAACTGGTTAAACACTTTGATATTTCCGGTGGTTTGCTCGACCAGCTGGCATGGGAAAACGGGCGCATGGTTCGCAATAGAACCACGGTCAAAGCGGTGAATGCGGTCAGTTTTACGATCAAGTCCCGGGAGACACTGGGCGTGGTCGGAGAAAGCGGTTGTGGCAAATCCACTCTGGCCAGGGCTGTTATGGGATTGTACCCGCCTAACAGCGGCGAGATACACTATCAGGATCAACGCATCGATCACCTGAGCCCTCAGCAAATGTTGCCCTTCCGTAAAAAAATGCAGATGATTTTTCAGGACCCGTACGCCTCTTTGAATCCCCGCATGACGGTCAATAAGATTCTGGCGGAACCGGTCTATTTCCATAATAAATCCATCACAGCCCGGGCAGCCCGGGACAAAGTAGCCGAAGTGATGCGCCAGGTGGGTGTGGATCCGGCCTGGGCCGGGCGCTATCCACATGAATTTTCCGGCGGCCAGCGGCAACGCATCAGCATTGCCCGGGCCCTGATGGTCGACCCCGAATTTATCGTAGCCGATGAGCCGGTTTCAGCCCTGGATGTTTCCATCCAGGCCCAGATTTTAAACCTGCTGATGGAAGCCCAGGAAAACCGGGGGCTGACCTATATGTTCATCACCCATGATCTTTCGGTGGTCAAGCACATCAGCACGCGCGTGGCCGTCATGTACCTGGGCACCATCTGTGAGTTGGCGCCCACCCACAGGCTATACGAAAATCCGACGCATCCCTACACGCGGGCCTTGCTGAGCGCTATTCCGGAGCTCGGCGTTCAAAAACCCAAACACCTGAAGCTCAAGGGCGAGGTCCCGACACCCATCAACCTGCCTTCGGGCTGCGTCTTCCACGGCCGCTGCATCTATGCCAATGACCGCTGCTCTGAAGAAATACCCCGGTTGATCGAGCAGGATGCCGGCACTTATGTGGCCTGTCACGGTGTCGAGGAAAAGAGAATATAGATTGTGGTATAGTTATGTATAAATATCGGCACCTTGCACTTTTTGCACTTTATTTTTGACATTCAATTTTGCTTTTGTTAGAGATCTTATTAATCATTGTTTAGCAGGTGTATATTTGTTAGAAGAATGTCAACCAACCAAACGAAAGGGGGACACATGTTCAAAAAAGTCATTTTACTATTTACCTTGGCCGTCTTTGTGTGTGCCGGCACGGCACTGGCGGCACCCAAATCAGGCGGCACGCTGATTTTCGGCCGCGGCGGGGATTCTGTCGGGCTGGATCCGGCCTATGAGACCGACGGCAACTCGTTTATGATCTGCGACAATCTCTATGAAGCGCTGGTTGCTTACGAAGACGAGTCCACCCAGCTGGAGCCGGGTTTGGCCGAATCCTGGACCATTTCGCCGGACGGCAAGACCTACACCTTTAAGCTGCGCAAGGGTGTCAAGTTTCATGACGGCACACCTTTCAATGCGGATGCGGTGGTATTTTCCATCGGTCGCATGATGAAAGAGCGCAATGTCAAATTTCATGGCAAGGGATGGGATATTCCGGCCCAGGAGCGTACACCCGAGTACTGGGTTTCGATGGAAATGGATGATACCATCGGCGCTATCGAAGCCACCGGTGAGTACGAGGTGGTTTTCAAACTTAAAAGAGTCGAGGCGCCCTTCCTGGCCAATATGGGCATGGACTTTGCCG
>JASFIG010000237.1:0-7446 GCA_050122795.1 Desulfobacterales bacterium | reverse complement strand
ACCGCCATGAAGACACAGGGTGGGGGATCGGTTAAAAGTGACAACGCTTCGGAAATAAAAATGGCGGGCCGCTTTATGCAAAAAGGCTTCAGCGATTATCAAGCAAAACTTATGGCGGTCTGGGAAGATAAGCGTATCGCCAGCATATGCTCCCAAATGCCCAACTTGACGATAATGGCCACAAACGCATTCGCAGCAGTCAAACAAACGCGTCTTTCCAAGTCCGATCGCACGGTGCTGGCACGATATGCCGAAAAGACTTTTAGCGACTATTGTGCCGGCTGCAGCCGCCTGTGTTCAGAAGCGGTTGCTAATCAGGTCCCCATCAACGATGTCATGCGCTGCCTGATGTATGTTAACGCCTACCAGGACATCCAGCTGGCAAAGACCGCATTCAACACAATACCATCTCACAGCCGCAGCCTTGTAGCGCAACTGGACTACAGGGCAGCTCAGAAAGCATGTCCCCGCAATATACCGATCGGACGACTGATGCGCGAGGCTTCTATATTGCTGGCCTGACAAATATGATTAAATTAAATGAAGGGGTCGGGGCGTTTTTCATTCAAATCCTTGAATAGAGCGGAATGAATGATCCTTTGCGAAAAGCGCGCACTGTTTGAGTGTATTAGGGATCGTTGCAAAAGAACAGGGACTGGCACGGTGGTGCGAATCGCAAAAAAGCCCCCGCTTTTAGATAACCTATTGTTATCAAATGCGTTGCTGTTCTTTTGGGTCGAGCCTTTATGCACGAGTTTGCGCGCATTTCGCAGGCGATTATTCATGGAGCGGCTCAATCTGAAAAACGCCCCGAGCCCTCAAACAACGAAGGGAGTTAAGCGCTGAGCGTCCGCTAGCCGGTTGCTTTGCGCTGCGCTTCTGCGAGCAGGCCTTTTTGCAGGTTAATTCTTTTGGAAACAATAGGAACAAGCCAAAACATGCGCCCAGATGGCTTTTGCATCAATTCGACGCCGGGCCGTTCTTTGGGGGGGCCGATCGCAAGCTTACCTGAATACTTTCCGCAGTGTAATCATAAGAAACAGTCACCGGTACCGATTTCCCTGATTCATCAGCTACAACGGACACGCCCCTGTATGCAAGCAGCTGACGGGTATTGACATCGTAATCGACATCAACGTGCGGTGCGAAAAGCCTCAAAAACCAACTTTCCATTTCGATCCGGACACTTACGCGGCTTCCCGCAATATATCGTTTGTAGATCCGAACATCAAACTGATCCATCTGGGCCGGCAGCACCAATTTCGCAGAAATGACATCGCCTTTTACCAGATTTTCGAGGTTACTAATAAGAAAAGGATGAAATCCCTGGCCTACAATTTGGCCGGGCTCGCGCTGTAGGGTTTTTTTACGGACATCGTCCTCCGGCGTTGGTTTGCGATAAATCAGTATTTGATCCTGCGTGACCCTGGCACCATCATTATAGCGCAGCCGTTCATCCCTGAGATCATAACTGCCTAACTGAGGCCCATGCGAAAAATCAGAAACCATCTCGCCAATCTTGTTTAGATTGGTATCGTAATAGATGGTATTCATGGAAGCGATCTGGTTATTTGTATATCTGATCGTATGTTCCTCAAAAAATATGACTTTGCCATCTGTGTTGACAGCCTTCCCATGAAACTTTTCAATATCAGCTTGCACTGTGATCGCTGACAGAGTAAAGAATGCAACGGTCAACACCGCTTTGGTCATTTTTCGGTGAAATGAGTTCATACATTCTCCGTCTGTATCTTTATCTAAAGCCTTGGTTTTTTTATTTTTCTGATTCATGTGAAAATTAGAGTCAAAATTATTGTAAAATGGTAGGCACGAATCACCTGATGTCAAACACATCGACGGCGCAAAATGACAGGGGCAAGAAAAATCAGGCAGAGAGGCTTTCACACGGGTCGGTTTTTGTTGGGAACCCATAAAAATTACGCTTGCGC
This sequence comes from Desulfobacterales bacterium, assembly GCA_050122795.1. Taxonomy (GTDB): domain Bacteria; phylum Desulfobacterota; class Desulfobacteria; order Desulfobacterales; family JAHEIW01; genus JAHEIW01. The sequence continues at coordinate 5,497 of JASFIG010000237.1, read as the reverse complement.
CGAGCGGCCATCTTGCGATAAAAAATTGGTTTTAAATCTGGAGCGTTACCAAAAGACCCGGCACCACAAATGGCATTTTTTTACACACCCGGGTTGGCATTGCTTTCCATACCACTGGGTAATTTTTTTCCTATATAATTGATTTTATTAAAAATTATTGACAAGCTTGTCATAAGGCCGTATAAAAACAAAGCCCCTTTAGACCCGATTTGAATGGATTTAACACCGCCCACCCGTTGGCTAAAATTTGGGCTGGTTAAATTTTAAAACGTGTGAGTGGAGACGCCGACCCCCTTATGCTTCCACAGCGCCAAAAAACAGTTACCCGCCTGCACTCAGAAGAAGCCGTTTCCCGTAATCAAAAACAGCTACGACAGCCTGTCGAGGATCGCCGCTCCGGAGTCGACCGTCGCCAATCATTTGACAACCGTTATTTTTTAAACGGCGGTGTTGAGAGGAGAAGTTGGAAGGAAAGAAGATATTTGTGGTACATGACCGAGTAACCTGATGAGAAAAATAAGAAAATTCAATAAAGATCTAAAAGAAAGCAGCACGCCGACGGTTAACGAAAGAGTCGATCAGCCGCTTGTCGAGAGACGCTCGGGTCTTGCCGATCGCCGTAAACACCATACCTTTATCCTAAACGACCGACGCAGTGGAATTGCCGACAGACGCAAGAAACCAAGATTCAAACCCTAGCGGAATGGGATGAGGGTCCTCAATCCAATGGCCAAGCGGTTCACAGATACCCGGGGTTTTGCCGCGAATCGCTATCAATCCTTTGCACAACATCCATTAATTGCCGGACTTTTTGAGCCTTCCGAATCTAAGCGGCTCCCGGGTCGCTTCACTGTCTATCACCAGTTGATCACCTTCCATGCGGATGCTGCGGGATTTTTGAAGAGCATTGAAAAAGCGCTCTTCCTGCTGCATTACCACGGGGGGGCAAATTCGCCGGGTCGATCCAATGGGACCCAATCTGAAAAAGTCACGCCCTGAACGAAGGTTGGCGAAATAGCGATTACATCCCCCCCAGCCGGCGATGCGATCATTTCCCTGAAATCGAATGGTCGATTGCACCCGATCCAACACAGCATCCCCGTCGATTTCCTTCAGAACCCAATCGGTACCTCTGAACTCTGCAACGTTCATTTGCAGCTTCCCGGTCTGGCTGCAGGCAACCACCAGCAACAAAATTAACACGATTGGCATAAATTTAGGCTGCATTAAAAGCGCCTTTCCTAATTGCGGTTCGGTTTTTTGACAGAACATAACAGGGTGCTCGGATCCGGTCAATTGGCAAACGCTTTTGGGCTGCCTGGCGATCGGTTGGATAACCCTTTGTTATTGCTATTTTTATTAGCCTTTATGCTAGAAAAGTGTTAAAATTGTCTAAAACCCTAAGGAGAAAACCATGGAAACAAACAAGGTCGTTGCCCGATTCAAAGATGGCTCACTGATGAAAGGTAAAACCAATGATTTCTTTCCCAACAAGACAAGCTTTCATCTGGAAACGCTCAGCGGTGAGACCAAAACAATCGATGTGGAGTTATTAAAGGCATTTTTTCTGGTCAAAGATTTTGACGGCAATAAAAATTATAATGAAGAATATAGCGATGAGGTTTCCGGAGCCGGCCGCAAGATAAGAGTTACCTTTTCCGACGGTGAAGCCATCACCGGTTATACCCTGGGCTATTCACCGGATCGCCAGGGTTTTTACATGACGCCGGCTGACGTCAACAGCAACAACGTGCGCATTTTTGTTGTCAAATCAGCCAGCGAAAAAATTGAATTTATTTGATCCCATCCTTACCTTCCGCTGAAGATTATCAATTATTAAGCGTTCTTTGCTGTAGAGAACAATTGATCAATTGAAATCTATTTGGATCAATTTTTAGGTGAAGTGAAGATAGAGGATGACATAACATCGGTGGTCGTAAAAATGTAAAACTGACCAAGCATGTTACAAAAGTCGGATAAATTGATTTAAATTATTCAAATAGAATAACTGTATATAGAGTCCACAGATGGCTATTTATCGATAATAAAGAGTCGTCTCCTAAAATTGCATATACTCAAACATATCTGCAATTTAAATCCCCGCTGATATGTTGTTATATCAATTCGAAAAGCAAAATTTCGCACTGTGTTTCAATCATGTCCGTTAGTGATTCGAATTAGATCTGTCCGATCGTCGGACCAGGTTTTCAAGTTCTTCGTCATAGCGGTCGATCAGATCCTGCCAGGCAAATTGTGCCATGTGGCTTGAAAGCTGGCTGCGAAGTTCCTGATACCGGCCATAATCGGTAATCAGCCGGGTGAGTTTTTGCACCAGGTCCCCGGTGTCCTCGTACAGAACCGTGGAATGAAATTGTGGGGGGATGATCTCCGGGTAAGCCAGCCGGTTCGGCAGAAGGGGGACACAACCGAAGCGGATGGCTTCGACCACCGCAATGCCGAAATTTTCCTGCCGGGCGGTGCTGATGACAATGGACCCGCGCTGCAGCCATTTAACATATTCTTCCCGTGATTGAACATACCCGTACTGCACAATTCGTTTCCCGTAACGCTCGCGGGCGCTCTCAAATGCCTTGGGAACGGCTTGAAAATTTTCCCCGAGAAGCGCCAGACGAAACTCCGCCCCGTTTGCCAGGGCCGCATCCAGGGCCTCGAAAAACTGATCCGGGCTTTTGTCGAACTCCCAACGATGATTCCAGATGATCAGAGGTGGACTCTCGCGGGGTGAATCGGCGCCGGGCAATACATCTGCCGGAAAGCGGCACCCGGGGTAGAGGATACCGGCCTTGGAGCGAATTTTGTCCACCAGCCACAGGGGCCGGTACTCGGGCATCATTCTCAAAAACCCCGGAAGGTGAGAAAAAAAAGCGTCATTGTGGGTTTTGGAATTAAACAGAATCCGATCGGCCGCCAGGGCGGTGGTCATATCGGTAAAGCCGAACTGAAAATCCATGTGCTCGCCGGGAGCCAGCGGATAGGTGAGCTGGGTTTCGTGAAAATAGGTCAAAGTCGGTGGGCAGGTGTCTTTTGAAAGCGCCTTGAAATCCGATAAGCTCATTAGACCTGTAGTCAGTAAGCCGTCATAGATTTTAAGGGAAGGAATCTTTTTGATAAAATAAAGTGCTGCACCGCGCATGCGCCACTTCCAGAAGCGGGCCGGCAGGGTCAGCAGGTCGAATTCGTGCCGGGAATGGGCGACCAGCCCCCGGGCGAACTCGCGATGGGATCCGCCAAAAAAAGGTTCCAGGAACAAAAATTTTAATCGGGTTCTCACTATCAGAACGCCCAGCAGCAGGGGCTACCATTCACTGGTCAGCCGTCTTTTGACCTCGTCCCAGTTGGCTTCCATATTTTTCACGGCATCCAGGGCTAAATCCAAATGTGTCGATGTGTATTTTGAGAAAATCCGGCCCTGTTTTTTCTTGTCCTTGACCCCATTGATTTGCAGCGGCATATCAGATACCAGCATAATCGAGCCGATCGGTACGGCGTAACGGTAGGCCACCGAAAAAAGCGTTGCCAGCTCCATGTCGATGCCCAGAATCCGCTGATTGCGCAAATAATCTACAAAGGTATTGTCAAATTCCCACAGGCGCCGATCGGTCGTGTAGACAATTCCGCAGCGGGGAAGGCGCCCGCTTTGCCGAACCGCGCCAATGCAGTAGAGGTTGACTGAAGACGCCGGTATGGCCGGGAACCCTTTTGGCAGATAATGATTGCTGGTGCCCTCACCCCGGATAGCCGCCGAAGGTATGATAAAATCACCTTCTTTAAGCACCTCGTCAATGCCGCCGCACATGCCCACCAGGATGACGGTTTTGAGATTCGGCAGATAGGCCAGACAGTTGACCACCAGGGCGGCCTGAGGCGAACCGATGCCGAAATCGATCATGCTGCAGTTGATATCTTTAGCATTAACGATCCTGAAATTACCTTCGGAGTATGTCCCTTGGGTCCTTTCTTTGAAGCGCATGATATATTTTTTAAAATTCGTAATCAGGATGTGATCGCAGATCTCGTCCATGCTGCAATCCGTATATCTTTCCAGGGTCTGCTTGATGTATTCGTTTTCATCGATCGGCATGTTCGGCTCCTTGGGGTCCCATCTGATAAGCAATTGAGCTGGGCACCAAATAGGGCTGAGGACAATATTGGCGTCCGCTCACTTAATCCTATCATAGGATTCTTGTCAATCCCAATCAAAAACAATCAAAGCACCGCGAACAAATCCGATCACTGCCAAAAAACCGCCGGCCGACAAAAATTTCAACCCCTTTTGTCCGTATCCGACAAACCCAGGTGATATCGTTTAGGCAGTTTGAATACCAAATCACCGTCAAACAGCCCTGAAAGGAAACAACATGCAAACCCACAATAATCAGATGATTCATCGCATCTAACGAGCTCAACGGACCCAACGGGCTAAACAGGGCAACCAATAAAATTAAACAATTTTTCAGCAATGGAGGAAAGATGGATTGTCAAAAATTGGAACAGCGCGAAGCTGCTATTATTCTGGCAAGGGCCTGGAACACTTTGAATGCATCATTGCTCGAGCCTTATGTCGCCAAAGATATTATTTTCTGGTCCCAACAGGCGCTAACCGATATGACCGGTAAGAATGCAGTGATGGCCCACCTGAAGGCTGAAATGGAAACGATCCGCAGATCGCCGCAAGAGCGGATATTTGCCGAATTGGGTGAAACCAAGCCTTACCCGCTGGCGCCCGACGACCCCGAGCCCTGTGTCGTCCTGGCCCGTGGTGATCGTAACAATATCAGGGCGCTGGCCCTGCTGAAACTGGATTGTGGCAAGATTAACAGCATTGGCATTTGTTCAGATGCACCGCATCCGTCGACAGCCAAACGAACGGGTGAATATCCGTATTAAATGGGTTCCGGGTTCAATGGTTCAGAAGTTCAGAAGTTCAGAAGTTCACGGATGGAGTAAAAAGCAAACCCCGCCTTTATGGATGTGAGTCGCACTTTTGGCCTTGACAGAATAGTGACCGAATTCATCAGGCATCATCCGGGCACACACTGGACCACCGGCTGACCCGTAAACAGCTGTCACGGCGCTCATCTTGCTGCCGACGATCCTGGCCGCTCCTGCGTTCGGGGCCCCCGCCGTCAAAATAATCTGAGTCATAAACAGCCCGTCTGTCGTCTCCGCTTCGACGATCGACGTAAGGGTCAGCTGCTCTTTTATCGGATGTGTACATAATACCTCCCAGGTTTTAACTGTTATAAGTTAACCACCAAAGGTCAAAAAGCAATGCAGTGTTTAACAGAGTGATTCACAGGTATTTAATTATGTAACTTTACCGGACTTTATTTGTATTTTGACTCAATTTACGATACGGATGTCTCAGGCTTCCTGTAAGCGCCTAATAACCCATGCTATGGATACCGGTATGAGTCGCCCAATTCAATGACTGAACACTCCGGCTGCTGGCCTCTTGCCTCTTGCTACTGGCTAC
>JASFIG010000236.1:0-7451 GCA_050122795.1 Desulfobacterales bacterium | reverse complement strand
GATGACACCGCCAACATCGCCCGAGCCATGGTTGCAAAAATGAAGGCCGCCGGTGTTGATATTGTCTATATTCATCGCAGCGATCGTAAAGGCTTTAAAGCCGGTGCCCTTAGAGATGGCCTCAGGCTCGCCAAAGGATCGCTGGTGGCGGTTTTTGATGCTGATTTTATTCCAGCACCGGATTTTTTGAAAGAATCCGTACCCTATTTTCAGGATCCCCGGATCGGGATGCTACAAACCCGATGGGGCCATATCAACAGTGATTATTCCTTGTTGACCCGCGCGCAATCCATTGGGATCGACGGCCATTTCGGCGTTGAACAGGCGTCGCGGGCCTGGAGCGGGCTATTTATGAATTTTAACGGCACCGGAGGCGTCTGGCGAAAAAAAACCATTCAGGAAGCCGGCGGCTGGCAGGCCGACACCCTCACCGAAGATCTGGACTTAAGCTACAGGGCCCAACTGAAGGGGTGGAAATTGATGTTTGCATCGCAGGTGGTTTGTCCAGCCGAGATTCCGGTTACCATTAACGCTTTTAAATCCCAGCAGCATCGTTGGGCTAAAGGCTCGATTCAAACCGCCAGAAAGAATCTGGGCAAGCTGTTTAGATCGGATGTATCGTGGCTGGTAAAGATCCAGGCATTTTTGCATCTGACCCACTACATGGTCCATCCCATGATGCTGCTGGTGGTGTTGACCTCGATCCCAATGTTATATACCCAGTGGTTTTTTGATCATCTGGCGTATCCGGTTATGATCTTTACCGTGCTGTGTCTGGCAACCTTCGGCCCATCGTCTTTGTACCTTTTTTCCCAGCGCATCCTCTACCGCGACTGGAAAAGCCGTATCAAATATTTACCCTTTCTCATGTGCCTGGGCACCGGTATTGCCGTCAACAACACCAAAGCCGTTCTGGAAGCCCTGTTTGATATCAAAAGCGGATTCATCCGCACGCCCAAATACGGGATCCAGCAAAAAGGCGAAAACTGGAAACACAAACGCTATGCCATCCCGCTGAATGCTGTATCTATTCTCGAGCTTTTTCTCGGGCTATATTCCCTGACCGGGCTTCTCATGTTTCTGTTTTTCAGCAAGTATCTGGTCAGCCCCTTCCTTATGATTTATACTTCCGGCTTTTTCTATGTGTTCTTTCTATCGGTGAAACATGGATTCGGAAAAACCGCATCAAGCTAAATCAACCGCCTCCCCTTTGTTTTCGGTTCAGATGGCCATTGTCGGCCTGGGCCTCATTTCCGGGGTGCTCTATTTTTATAATTTTAGACTCCAGTCCATTTTTGAAGAAATCCCTCTGGTGGCAAAATCCAGTATTCATTTCTATGTATTCTTATTTCTCATATTAAGTTTGCTGTACCTCATCAGCATTTACCTCGTATTCAAGCATCGAGCCGTGTGGGAGCGATCTAAAGGTCTGATCCCGATCATTATCCTGTTTGCCATGCTGTTCAGGGCCTTGCTGGTACCGGCCGATCCGGCGGTGCTATCCGGCGACATGTACCGTTATATCTGGGATGGACGCATTCAACAAAACGGGATAAATCCGTATCAACATCCACCGGGTGCCGATGAACTCAAATCACAGCGCGACGATCACATTTACCCCCTCATCAATCGCAAATCTTACCCGACCCTGTATCCGGCCGGCGCGCAGCTGTTTTTCCGCTTATTTCATATGATCGCCGCGGATAATGTCTCCGGCTACAAAGGCCTGATGACCCTATTCGATATGCTGACTCTTTTTGTGCTGCTGGCGCTGTTGAGGGTTTGCCGCTATGACGGTTGGCGGCTGTTGATCTATGCCTGGAATCCGCTGGTCATATTTGAAATCGCTTACAGCGGCCATCTGGAAGGACTGACCGTTTTCTGGATGGTACTGGCTTGTTATCTGAGTGCCACTCACAGACATATGTCGGGTGCGGCCGCCCTGGCGGTCTCAAGTGCCATCAAACTCTATCCGGCGTTGCTGTTGCCGGCCTTGTTGGGCCGCGGGCAGCGCGTCAAAGGGGGTCTGGCCTTTGCGATCACCCTCCTGTTGCTGTATGGTCCTTATCTGGGTGCCGGACGTAAGGTTTTGGGGTTTCTACCGATATACTTACAAAATCCCTATGAAAATTTTAACCTGGGACTGAAAACCGTCATGATGCAGCTGCTGCCGCAAATACATTATTCTGTGTGGAGCATCGTATTTTTGCTGGGCCTGGCGGCCGCCGGTTTGTATGTTTTCTTTAAAGACAAACACCCGAACCTGACCCTTCGATATGCGTTCATCCTGATGGGGCTGTTGGTGGTCTTAATGCCGGCATCCTTGCATCCCTGGTATGTCATTATTTTGATCCCGTTTTTGTGTTTTTATCCTGCGGTTGCCTGGTTGCTGTTCAGCTGTATGGTGACCCTGTCCTATTTAAAGTATGTGTCACCGACGGGCATCATGCCGGCATGGATTCTGATGCTGGAATACGGACTTTTGTTTGTGCTGCTGGCCGGCGGCTCAATCATCGGCTGGATTGTTAAACAGAGGCGCGGCAACGCCTTTGCGCCCCGTCAAAAGGATATCTATTTGTTAACGCGTCTTTAACCCGCATGGCTGATTACCTCTTAAACTGATGAACCCCAACGAGAAGCTGAGCATATCCGTCGTTATTCCGACTTATAACGAAGTTCGGGCCATTGGCGAAGTCGTCCGGGGAGTACCGCGTCATCGGGTCAAAGAAGTCATTGTCGTCGATAACGGTTCCACCGACGGCACCGCTAAAAAGGCGGCTGCTGCCGGCGCCCGGGTTATTCAGGAACCACGCAAGGGGTATGGCTCGGCCTGCTGGGCCGGGTCACAGGCCGCTTACAAAAGCGATCTGATTGTGTTTTTAGACGGCGATCGCAGCGACGACCCCGCACAGCTTGAGCGCATTGCCGATCCCGTCATCCGGGGTCAGGCCGACCTGGTGATTGGCAGCCGGATCAGCGGCAGCCTTGAAAAGGGGGCGATGCCGCTGCATGCTCAGCTGGGCAACCGCATGATTGTATTGCTGCTGCGCCTGCTGTATGGTGTCCGGATTACGGATATCGGTTCGTTTCGAGCCATTCGGACCTGCAATCTATTTGAGCTCAATATGGAACAGATGACCTATGGCTGGCCCGTGGAAATGGTCGTCAAGGCCGCACGCCGCAAATTGCGCATTCAAAGCGTGCCTATCCGATACCGCAAAAGAATTGGGATTTCCAAAGTAACGGGCTCTTTGCGCGGCAGCATGATGGCAGCCTATTATATGTTTCTGGTTCCCTTAAAATACCTTTTTAGGCGTTAAAAGAATAATGCGCATTATGAGGTACACGGAGATCACATCAGCCGGTTCGTCCCGCCTTTGGCGGGATTGAGCCGGCCGAAGGTCCCCGTAAAAAGGGATTCGGCCCATTTAAGATGCGTAACTTCTGATTTTCTTTAACCGGTAAACGGGCTAACGGGCAACGGGCTCAACCTTTAGAATTTGTGGGTTTTGAATTGTATGGTACAAAGCCCTCGGGCTTTGATATATTTTTAAATCAGCACAAATTGAACGATAGGATTAGGAAAATGGTTTCCCTTGGAATCGGACTGACCAGCAACTGTAATCTAAACTGTGCACACTGCTACCGGGATCAAAATCAAATTGAGAATCTAACCCTCAAGGACATTCAAAAAGTATGTGAAAGCATTCCGGTCAGCGCCATCGGCTTCGGTACCGGCGAAAACGGTCTCAACCCGCAATATGCGGATATCATCGAGTATTTGCACAGCCGAGAGATCAAGCTCAGCCTGGCGTCCAACGGCTACACACTATCGGTTACGCCTGATGAAAAACTGAGATATTTCAGCGATGTCGAATTTTCGGTGGATTTTCCCGATCAGCAAAGACAGGATGCATTTCGCGGCCCGGGCAACTGGCAAACCATAATGGACGGCATCGCCAGATGCCGCCATCTGGGAATTCGGGTCTCGATTCTGGCCGTGTTGATGAATGTCAACTACAAGGACCTGGGGGATATTGCCGCCCTGGCAGGATCATTCGGGGCTGACTTTAGAGTCAATGTCTATCAGCCCATGTATACCGTTGACTTTATGCCCAGTTTCGAACAGTACTGGCAAGCATTTAACAACCTTTTTAAAACCGCCGAAATTATCTCCGTATCAGAGCCTCTGGTCAATACGTTCTTAGGCGTCGGGGGTCTGCACGGCACACCCTGCGGCGGTCGCAGCATGCGCGTCACTCCCGACGGTCATCTCAAAGCCTGTGTTTACTGGCCGGATTCGGATCTCACGATTGCAGATCTGGCGCAACAAAAAGAAGCCGTTTTCGACACAGTATATTTCAAGCAAACCCATCAAACACCGCCATTTTGTCGTACGTGTATGCACATCCAAAATTGCGGCGGCGGTTGTGCCGCCCGGCGCAAGCTCAGAAACCGCTATGATGAACCGGATGAATTCTGCCCGGTCTATAATGACAGGCCCATTCAGATCGATGGCCGGCTGTCAGCGGCAAGCAAACCGCTCAGAACCGGGAGTATATGCACGACCATCGTCCGGTCCATCTTGCATGAAAATGAATGAGAAGTTTTGCTTATATTTTTTAGCAGAAAGTCACACTAAATTAATACGTAAAACAAGAAACCGCTTCGTTTTAATGGATGATAATCATCTAATCTCATTCATTTTCACCCTGGAAACAACGCGGCGAGCCGGAGGCGTTCATCTGGCGCGAGATTGAGCTTAGACCAATATGGCTGCTATTGATACAAACCTGAAGTTACCGCGCAATTTGTATCTTGAGGTGACCAATCGATGTAACCTCAAATGCAAGGCCTGCATCCTGTACCGGGGAAGCTGGGAATCGGCTCGTGATGTTGCGCTTGGCGAAGTGGTCCGCATAGCCGATCAGTTGCCCCGGCTTGAACGCATTGCCCTGCACGGTATCGGTGAGCCCCTGCTAAATGCTGACCTGGCGGCTATGATCCGCCATTTGAAAAATCGCAAGGCGTTTGTTTTTTTTAATTCCAACGGAATTTTACTGGATGAAAAGCGCCAGGATGAGCTCATCGACGCCGGCCTGGATGAACTGCGCATATCTTTGGATGCTGCCAATCAGCAGGATTATGAGGCTATGCGCAACAGTGACCGGTTTGCGCAAATCATATCCAATTTGCGCTCGTTTGTTAACCGCATGCGGCAGCTGCAAGTTACCCGACCGGCCCTTTCACTCTGGTATCTGGGCACCCGTGAAAACATCAACGCCCTGCCGGAATTTGTTCGGCTGGCTGCGGACATTGGCGTCACCCAAGTGTATCTGCAGCGGTTGGTTTATTTCCACGATGATGACGGCTACGGGCTGGCAACATCTGAGAAAACCCTGGTGGCATCCGACGTCAGTGTCCGGCAACGGGTGGAACAGGGGCAGGATCTGGCAAAACAGCTCGGCGTCCAGTTCAATGCCTCAGGCCTGACCTCGCCGCTTGAAAGTGTTCAAACAGACACACGCAGTCGCGATCCCTGGAAAGGGTGCTTTCGCCCCACAACCCTGATGTATATAACTGCAAACGGCAATGTACTGCCGTGTTGCATTTCGCCGTTTTCGACCTCCGATTATGCGTCCATTATCCTGGGCAATGTGTTTGAAACTTCGCTAAAAGAAATCTGGCTGGGGTCGAAATATCGCGCCTTTCGAAAGTCCCACCAAACGGCCACTCCCCCCAAAAGCTGCCGCGGATGCGGAAATTTATGGAGCCTCTAAAATTGACAATTTTCTGTTTCCAAGTTACGATTATCATGTATCCGATCCTTCAGACTTCGGTTTAAATATTGCCACTACGAGGCAGCGGTTTTCCAGACAGGTCAATTCCAATTGGAACACTGGAACACTGGAATATTGGGGAATAATAATACTGCCGATCAATCCCAAAGAATCGGGTAATGTGTAAACTTACAAGAATCTTGAGGAGGTATAGAATGAAATTGTTCCGGCAACGATTTAAATTCCTAAGTGTGTTTCTGGTTATCATGATGGTTGTATTGACCGCACCCTATCAATCAGTGCTGGCCGCTATGGTCGATACAGAAGCAACCCTGGCGATAACAGCCAATGGACAAAATGCCCGCAACACCATCAAAACGATCCTGGCCCGGGAAGATGCACAGGCTGTTTTAAAAGCCCAGGGAATCGATCCCATCGAAGCCATGGCCCGTGTTGACAGCCTTACAGATACGGAAGCCCAGCGAATCGCCGATCAAATCGAGGAGCTTCCCGCCGGCGGCGGCTTCTTTGTAACTTTTTTGATCGTGGTGGGTGTCATTGTCCTTATCCTGGTCATTACCGATGCCATGGGCTATACCAACGTTTTTACCTTTGTCAGGTAATACCAAAATCAAGCCTCACCGTGCGCTGAATTTATGGCAGCAGATGGTCGTCTGGGGCTGGGTCTTTGGATTGTTCGTTCTGAGTGGCTGTGCCGCCACAACGACTCATAGATGGCAGCAGGCCGCTGACGGCATTGCGCCCCGGCACAAATTGAATGCGGTGCCGTTTTATCCCCAGAAAGCGTATCAATGCGGGCCGGCATCGTTGGCCATGGTCCTTTCCTGGAGCGGCCTTCAAATCAGTCCGGATGAGCTGACCCCCCAGGTATATACCCCTTCCCTTAAGGGCAGCCTGCAGCCGGCGATGATTGCAGCCACCCGTCGCCAGGGAAAAGTTGCCTATCCAATCAACGGCGCGCAGGCGCTGCTGCGCGAAATCGCAGCCGGACATCCGGTTATCGTGCTGCAGAACCTGGGGCTCTCTTGGATGCCCGTCTGGCATTATGCCGTGGTCATCGGTTATGACATTGATGCGCAAGTGGTCATCTTGCATTCGGGGGTCACCAGCCGGAAAAAAACAAGCCTCAGGACTTTTGAAAACACCTGGGCGCGGGGCGACCATTGGGGCCTGCTGGTGTTGCCGCCCGAGCGTTTGCCGGCGACGGTCCAGGAGCAATCGTGGATTCCAGCAGTGGTGGGCCTGGAAAAGGCCCGCCAATGGCCGGCTGCAGTGAAAGGGTATCAAAGCGCTTTGCACCGCTGGCCGCAGAGTTTTCCCGCTCATATCGGCTTGGGCAACAGCTATTATGCCATGGGGGATTTGGCATCTGCAGCCGTTGTTTTAAACAATGCAACCGATCGATTTCCGTATGAAGGGGTGGCCTTTAACAATCTGGCCCAGGTGCTGTGGGAGCAGGGCAAGAAACAGGAAGCTCTGAAAGCAGCCCGGCAGGCCGTTAAGCTGGGCGGGCCGCATGCGGAGCAATTTAGAAAAACCCTGGATGAGATTCAGTCCGGTTCGCCTTGAAAGTGAAAATACCTAAAGTGATTTTAGCGCCTCGCATCATGTTCGAGAGCAAGGCGCAAATCGATTTAAAAGTGGCGCATA
>JASFIG010000235.1:0-7459 GCA_050122795.1 Desulfobacterales bacterium | reverse complement strand
CCGCACGAGACAGCACCAACCGCAACTGGCTCATCACCGCTTCGGGTTTCAGGTAGTCGGGGGTTTGGTTGGGTGACAGCCTGGGTTCAAAACGAAATGCCCGCGCAAATGCCTCCAGGCGATCCAGATTTGAGAACTCATCACCCAGGGCCAGCGCCCGCACAAATTCTTCTTCCCGGCCGTTGGCAAAGCTGAGGCGATAATAGTCGTCAACTCTGATATCCGCTTTTAAATTGCGTCCTTCCTCTCCGGTCCATAAAAAAGCGCCGGGGTCAGGGTCGCCGAAAGTCCAGCCAACCACACGGCCCTTCTGGATAAATATGCCGGCTTCGTTGATATCGCCTGAAACGGTGCCTTTCATAAAATTGCCCTGTGCAGTCACATCGCCGATGTCAATCCGTTCCGGCGGGTCCGGAGATCTGAGCGCCATCCAGGTCAACGGCATGTCCGCCGACCAGGGATACAGGTCCGGGCTGTCGATAATTTGATCCTCGCGGATTCGCCAGAGACTGATTTGTTCCAGGTCGTTGACGATACCGCCTTCGATGGTGTGTCGACCGGCGGAACCCATCTGAAGAACCCAGCTATAGCCGCCTACTGTCTGGCGGGTGGGCACTGCAATCCAGCCGCCGCCGATTACCGGTACCGTCGTTTCCGAAAGCAGATTTCCGACGACATCCCTTATTTGCAGCATTCCGATCGGAATATTAAAAGGCTCCGCATCTTCGGAAGGGCCGGCTTTCACAAAAGACGTCTTTTCGGGCAGCGGCAAGGGCTCGGTTTTGGGTAAGGTCTCTTGGACGGCGGCAGGCTTGCTTTTTGATGGGGGAGCACTGCTGCGGTTTGAATCGGTGTAAAAGAAATAAAACAGGCCTATGGCAAACAGGATAACGACCACAGCCGGGATCCAACTTCGGCCTTTCTTTGGAACGGGGACCTCATGCAGGGATGCGCCGCAATTGTAACAGATATCTGACTCAATTGGATTTTTGATGCTACATTGCGGACAGTCGATAATATTGTTGTTGACGGCTGTTTCGGTATCCATGATCAACTAAAAATCATCGTATTTTACAGCAAGATAAAGTTGCTCTTTACAGACTATAACACAAATCATCTGGGGCCTAAATACATAATCTGCCATTGGGGGTGTCAGCTGGCAAGATCCGGGCACCGGGCTCTATTGCGGCAATGCCGTTAAGACATCAGCGACAAAGGCATCGTCACTCCAGGCGCTCCTATCAGAAGTTGCACCGAATCGAACCAGCACCAGTTTCCTGGACGGCACGATAAATACCCGTTGTTCCTGAAATCCCCGGGCAAAAAAGACATCGGTTGGCACAGACGGCATCAATCGATCTGATGGATTCTCCGGCGCACCCGCATTTAACCAGAACAAGGCGCCATACTCTCCTTTTGGCGCTTGAGATGTGGGAGTTGTTGTGTACTTCACCCAACCTTCCGGCAGAATTCTTTCGCCATCCCAGATGCCGTCCTGCAGGTACAAAAGGCCGAAACGGGCCCAGTCCCTTGGTGTTGCAAACATATAAGATGAGCCGACAATCGTTCCGGAAGGATCCGGTTCCATAACCAGACTGAGCATTCCAATTTTATGAAATAAATTCCGATACAGGTATTCGTAATAATTTGTATGTTCCTTCTCAATCGCCTGCCTGACAATGCGGGCAATAATATTGGCCGTGCCGCTGGAGTAATTCCATTTCGCGTCTGGCTCGGCCTCCAGCGGTTTTAATGCAGCATAAGCTGCAAAGTCCCGGCTATCGTAAAACATATATACCGCATCGGAAAAAGGCGCATAAGCTTCATTAAATTCCAGCCCGGCACTCATACGCATCAATTGATCAAGGGTAATTTTTTGGCGGGGGTCATCTGCCTGCTGCCACTCGGGCACCGGCGCGGGGCTGTTTAGCTGAAGTTTGCCTTTTTTTACCAATAAGCCCACCAGTGCGTTGGTCACGCTTTTGCTCATCGACCATGCCAGCTGCGGTGTGTTCGGATCAAACCCCGGCGCATACCGTTCAGCAATCAGCTTTCCGCCGTAGACAATCACAACTGCGCGCGTTTTGCGCAGGTTTTGGGGACTGGGTTCAGCAAAGGCCGCATCAATTGCGCTCTCGAGCTTTGCGGCATCAACCCCCGGCGGTAAGGAAAGAACCGGCCCATGGTCGCCGGCCGGCCATGGCAATTTCAAACGCTGCTCCGGCAAATACCGGGAGGGTGGATTATATCCGATCTGCTGTTGTCTGAATTCATCTGCGGTGATGCCTCTGAGAATCGTACAACCGCAACCATCACGGTAAATCGCCTGCAGTTTGGCAAAACCAAACGTATCGGCAATGACGGTTTTAGCGTCCGGATCAACCTTAAAATCGGTAATGGCAAAAAGAAAGTGAAGCGGCGCAATATCCTCCTTAAAAACGTTTTGCGCATCTCGCCCGGAGATAAACACATTGGAGCAAATGGTTTTTGCCGCATGGCCGGAGCTGATCGGAAGGGTATCGGACAGGTACCAGCCGGCCCCGACCAGCAATAGAACCAAGAAAATGGCCGTCCCCAGCACCATTCGTTTCAGCCAGCGCCCCATCATACCCTCCTCAAATAGAAATCGTTGTCTGAATCGCACTCTCTTTATTCAGATGCGTTTCGCTGTTCGACAAACAGGGTGAGTCCCTCCATTTTGATGATTTGGACCGGCTGCCCGGCCTCGATCGGCGGCCCGTCACCCAGCTTTTCGGCTCGCCAGAGTTCACCGCGGACCTGCACGTAGCCTGATGGTCCCAGTTGATCCCTGGCAACACCATATTCGCCGACCATTGACCGCGATCGGCCGGGACGCTCCCAATCATACGCCCGCCAGACAACCGGAAACAGCACGACGTCTTTGATGATCCAGAAACCGATGATACCCCAGAAAAGCCATGCGGGCAAAACGACCCAATGCTGGATGATCATCAAAATCAGAATGACGGCTATCAACCCCGGAATATTCAGCAAAATATACCGCAGATAAATCGGCCGTGAGATTTTTCGTAAATTCAGATCCATCTTATGAGATGATGCGAATATATTCCCTTTCCAATAAATGGCGTTCGGATTTGATCTGGCTATATGCCTGCCTTAAGGATTCGCTCTCAATCGGATAGTCCTTTCTGAAGATGGCCGTCTGCGTCGGACACAGATACCAGGTGCAGATCCAGGGCCGGTTGATGCGTGGCAGCCGGCATCCTTTGTTTCCAAGGTAACAACAAGGGTTTTTTAAATTCGCTTTTGGCTGACACGGTGGTATTGAGAGCTGACCAAAATGCAAAAACAGCAGGTCTTTAAAATCAAACCAGACGCTGGCCTTCAGGCAGCACGGCTCCGGACACCAGGGGCAGCTGGCGGCGCAAAGCTTATCCAGAATGGGAAAAACGGCTTTCAGACACGATTCAAGCGCTTGAGCCCGGTCGTTTAATGGCTTTAGATCCGATGGGTAACGCCGGAGGTGATAAGCAACTGCCTGATGCGCCGCCCGCCAGGACTGGCGGGACGCCCAGGGGATGCCGGATTCTGATGGTTGATCAATTTTGGATTCAGGCATGCTGACGGTCGGTAACAATTAGGGTTAAATCATCATCCAGGGCTTCCTCTGAAGGCTTATCCGACCGTTTGAATAACTGAAGGAGGACCGCTGGAACCCGCTTGCCGATAAACATTTGCATTATTTAAAACCAGTTATGACGAGCGCCGTTGCAGGAAACGCCTGGCCTGAGATAGGCTTTCAGCGCCAGCAACGATCAGGTGATCGTCAATGCGCTGCCCGTCCAGGTATTCATTGAGATGAAAATCGCTGCCGTCCATTTTGCAGATTTTTCCACCGGCGGCTTCGACAATAACCCGCGCTGCCGCCAGGCCCTGAAAGGAATCATTGGTAATGACAGCGGCATCGGCACGCCCCATGGCCACATAACACATATGCGCAGATGCGCATCCCAGGGACCGGATTTTACCCGGAAAGGTGGTTTGATAGTCCTCGTGAAAACGGGAATAGGTTAACAAAAGGCTTTCGTCATTGATATGTCCGGAATCGGTTACCCGAATTTTTTCATTCCCCCAAAATGCATCCTTGCCGGGCCGGGCGTGAAACAGATCGCCGGTTGCCGGCATGTAAAACAATCCCAGTGTCGGCCAAAAATTATCCAGCAAAGCGATGGACATGCCCCAGATGGGAATCCCCCCCTGATAATTGGCCACTCCCTCCAGCGGATCAAATATCCAAAGATAGCGTTTTTGCCCGTGGGAATAATTCTCATTGAGTTCACCAAAGCGAAAAATCTGGTGTTCCGGAAATTCATTTTTTAGACGATTTTGAAATACCCTGTTAAGCTGATTTTCGGCCTCGGTCACCACGCGTTCGTCAAATCGGACCTGCGGCTTGCCCTTGCCGTAATAGGCCATTGCTTTTTCGCCTGCCTGATGAATGGCATCCATCGCAAATTCGCTTAGCTGATCGATCCCAGGGGCCATACAATACCTCCTTTAATATGAATATGGGTGTTTGGTGTTTGGTGTTTCGTGTTTGGTGCTTTTTAGCAGTCTGCAATAAACCGAACACCAAATACTAAAACCCAAACACTAGTCTGCGGTAATCTTTATCACCACCAGGGTGACATCATCTTCAGGCGCGCGGTCACCCAGAAAAATATTAAACTCATGGAAACAGGATGTCAGAATTTCTCTGGCACCCGCATCAGCATGTTTGCGGGTCATCTCATATATGGTTGCCTTGCCGAACATCTCACCTTTGGAATTGCGGGCCTCCCAGAGACCATCAGATCCCAGTAAAATAATCTGACCTTTTTTCAGATTCGTCTTCTGATATTGCGCATAGTGCCCATCCATGTCAACGCCCAAAGCAATGCCGTCACCGCGCAACTCCTGAAAAGCGTCGGTTTGGGGGTCGTAAAAAATGGCTGGATCGTGTCCGGCACGAACCCAGTGCAGACATTTGTTTTTGGTGTCGATGGTCAGATAAAACAGGGTCATGAAACCGCCTGTCTCTTCAAAATCCCTGGCCATCTGCTGGTTAACGTCGGATACAATATCCACCAGAGTGCCCGGCAGTATGGATCGTTGTCGCACAAAAGCCCTGGCAGTCGCCATCATCAAAGCGGCCGGAATGCCGTGACCGGACACATCTCCAATGGCCACCGTAAAATCACCCGGATGGGTTTCACTGGTATCCGGAAAGTCATAGTAATCACCGCCGGTCTCGTCACAATAGACAATGGTGGCGGCAACATCCAATTTGTCCAGTTGCGGGCTTTGCCGGGGCAACAGGGTTTGCTGAACTTCTTTGGCCAGATACAGCGACTGGCGAATCTCATCGCGCTCTACAAGCCCCTCGGCCATTTCATTCAAGCCGTCGCCCAGAACGCCCAGCTCATCATTGGAAACCACCCTTACTTTTTGCTTGAAATGCCCTTTACGCACACGGTGCACCAGCACCATCATATCGGTGATGGGTTGTATAATGGATTTGCCCGAAAGCACGTTCAAGCGACCGCCGACAAAAATGAAAATGGCGCACAGGACAATCGAAAAAATGAGCAGCTCCCGGCCCAAATCAACAACAGAAACGGAAACCAGATCGATTTCCCACAAAATAAAGGCAAGGGTGCCGACCAGAATAATCATGGGAGCCAGCGTCCCGACGCCGTAGAGTACCCGTATTCTTCTGAGAATCGACAATTTAATGGTTCCCGGTATGGCAGCCAGTTTGCCGGCCGGAAAAAAAATCCGAACCAGCCGGCGGCGGCTATAGGCCTCGATCAGAAAAAAGGAGATAATGGCTGCAATGTATCCGACCATAAAACCTCGAAATGCCACAAAAAAGCTAATTCGAGGCGGTGCGTCTCGAAATGTTATGAAAAAAATACCCAGCAGGGCCGTCAAAACGATCCACATGACTAAATTGACCAGACCGATGATAAAGGGCAAATTCAATATCCGACGAGATGCCTTTTCAGCCAGGTCAGACTCTATTTCCAGCCCTTGACGCATAAAATTGATCACCTGGGTGATCGGGCGCTGAACCATATACTGCAGCCCGACCCCGATGCAGATGACCAGGGGATAAAAAGAAAGAATGACCATCCAGCCACCGGCCAGAAGGAAGGCCCGCTGCGCTTTAAAAAATTCAACCGGTGTGAAAAGGTTTAGCAGGACGATGATAAGAAAACCCAGTAGATTGGCGCCGATATTTCGGCCGTAGAGTTCAGGGAGGCGGATTTTCTGAAAAGAAGAATCCAGTGTGGTTCTCAAGCTTGTGATCCTTTCTGCCGGAAAATATCAACCGGGTTGCAGAACTGCCGTGCAGGCCACATCAAAATAGCCGCTCAGAATAAAAGGATCAAGAGAAAATAAAATTTCCCAATCGGCTTACCGACACTTCTAAAGATTATTGTCTATACCTAAACAATAGCCCTTGACTCATGGGGAATAGTGGAATAATGGAGTTTTGGAATGTTGGATCAAGCAGATTTGATCAATTCCGACTGGATCTTATCCACGTCAGTACCCAATCTTCCATTTTGGCAACATTCCAGCATTCCAATGAGCTGTAGAAACGAAAGACACGGTTTATTTGTTGTTTCATTTGAAAATTGGCAATCCCGTTAAAATTGAACTTATTGTTGAGGAGGGACTTAAATGAGCTCGAATATTCCAACCCGCGAAGAAGCGCTGGCGCTTTTAAAAAAATATAACAAAAACGAAAGCCTCATCAAACATGCGCTGGCAGTGGAAGGCGTCATGCGCTACATGGCCCGCAAGCGAGGCGGGAACGAGGAAAAATGGGGGGTCATTGGCCTGATTCACGATCTGGACTATGAGCAGTTTCCGGATCAGCACTGTCAGAAGACCGAGGAAATTCTGAGAGAAAATAACTGGCCGGAAGAATATATCCGGGCGGTGATCAGTCACGGCTGGGGCATTTGCAGCGATGTCAAACCCGAATCGGATATGGAAAAGGTGCTGTATGCCATCGACGAACTGACCGGCCTGGTGGTCACGTCCGCACTGGTGCGTCCATCCAAGAGTGTCATGGACATGAAAGCCAAATCGGTCAAAAAGAAATGGAAGCAAAAACAGTTTGCCGCCGGGGTTGATCGATCAATCATTGAAAAGGGCGCCGAAATGATGGGCGTGGAGCTTTCCGAGCTGATCACCGATACCATCATGGGCATGCGCGAAGTTGCCGATGAAATCGGCCTGAAAGGCCACGTCGAGTAGATAAGACGTCGGAAGTGCGAATGCGGAATGCGGAATATAGATTTTTATTTACCGCAGAGAGCGCAGAGAAAAGCTTATAGATATCTCTCCGTGAGCTCTGTGATCTCTGTGGTTAACTAGAAGTGGTTTCAAAACCTCGGATAAGGTTCAAGGGCAAGGCATCAGG
>JASFIG010000234.1:0-7478 GCA_050122795.1 Desulfobacterales bacterium | reverse complement strand
GCTTCAGCTTCAGAATAGTTGTGCGGCTCTATCCCGAAACGGAGTAAGAAATCGACCTCCTGTTGATTCACGGCAACATCAAAACAAGCCAATAGGGGTGAAGTGACAGGCCATGGACGTCGATGTCGTGTGTTCATTAATTTTGCGAGTTTACGAAGACTTTGTTTTCGTTCTCTTGACATAGTTGCTTTAGTCATGGCAAGTCCCTCCTTTAATTTCATTTGCATCTCAAACTTTCAGATAATGGAATATTTTCAAAGCGGCTTCCTTTGGAGTATCAGCGCCCTTTATAATCTCCTTTGCCTTCCCCTTTAGTTTTTCATTTTCACAGTCACAAAGCTTTGTCGGCTTTAGATAATTTTTCATTCCTTCCGGTGATTGCCATGACATTTCTTCACCTCCAAATTTTGTTGTAATAAATTGACTCCGCCGAACACGTCGGTCGCGTAGCGGTTTGTAGCGCAGCGGAAGACCGATCGGGTGCAGTATAAGCCGTAAACGTGCGGACAGTGTCCTCTTCGTCTTGGGCCATGAGGCCGCTATAGCCCTCAAAATCAGCACTGAGGATGGCGGCGAGTTTACGTTTAAAAACTTCCTGGGCCATAATGCGTATTCATTTTGCAAGGGTTTTAAACTTATGAACTCATTATGGGGACTTTCGTAAGAGCGCAAAAGTCAGGTGAGAAAGAGGATTCGATACTGAAAGTGGAGAACCGCTTCGGGTCAGTGGAATAGGTGAATCAGAGATTGATTAGATACGTTTATACCCAAATGGATTGGTTTTTTCAATCAAAATTAATGATTCTGTAAACCTTTGATTTATTGAGACTATGTCGAAAAACACAAAATTCCAGATATCGTAATCTGATATCACAACTCTATTTGGGTCGGTCAATTTAGCATTGATTTCGGAGTAGCTGCAACTTTTAGCAAGCGAATCTTTTTTTCCATAAATATCAATAGTCTAAGAGCCGGTTCCCTTGTGATTAATTTTCAGCATGCCTGCGTTTGTGCTTCAATCCAATTACGCTTTCCACGCCGCCCATGCTAAGCATGCCCACCCAGCCATAAAGGCCAATCCGCCAAAAGGCGTAATCATGCCCAGCCACTTTTCACCGGTCATACTCAGCATGTACAGGCTGCCGGAAAAAAGAATCGTGCCGGCAACAAACATCCAACCGCCAATCGTTACAAGTTTGGAGGGCCATTTAGTCTGCAACCAAGCTGCTGCGATCAGCGCGAAAGCATGATACATTTGATATCGCGCGCCCACTTCAAAGATCGACAGCATTTCAGGATCCAATCGACCTTTTAAACCATGTGCGCCGAAAGCGCCCGCTCCAACGCCAACCAAAGCAGACAGTGTTCCAAATACAAGGAAGAGTCGTTCCATTGTTTACTCATTTTTGATAATTTATTAACTATTCGAAAAGGCCCATTAATTTTTTGAGTCTTTTAATCGCCCGGGGAAGGATCTCGCCGATACCCTCGTAAAATCTCAAATGGGCATGGGCATCAAAGGGTGTTTCTCCCTGGTTGATGATCACCAGCCGGGCACCGGCCATCAGGGCTTCTTTGGGCATCTCGGCGGCCGGTGTTACCACCAGGCTGGAGCCCACCACCACAAACAAATCACTTTTACGCGCGTGCTCAAAAGACAGCCGGAGGTCTTTTTCGGGCAGGGATTGACCGAAATCCTCCACACTGGAGACCAGAGACCCGCCGCACTTACAGCGGCTTTCGGCAGTCGCTTGATCGACAGTCTGCTCGCAGCGGGTGCAGCGTAACTTGGTCATGTTGCCGTGCAGCTCTGCCAGCAGCCCGGGTCGAATGCCCGATTTTATAGTGGTTGTTAAAAAAACGTTCCGATTGCGGGACGTTTTTTTGCTACAACACTTATGCCGCCATCCTTTTTCGGAACATTAATATGACAAGCGGTACAAATGCAGGTTGTCCACATTCTGGGAAATCAAAAATTTGAGCTTGCCCATTTTTTGCAGTTCAACAATGGCGTGGTGGCCCGTGTTGGGCTCGACCGAATACCATGAAACCGCCATTGCCCTGGGCGGCATGCCCTTGTCCCGCCGGGTCCAGACACCGTCCGGGCCCCTGAAATCAGGCAAGCCGGATTCGGTGCTGATGCCGGCTCCGCTGAAGAAAACCGGATACTGCGACTCGTAAAGATATTGCGCCAGCTGCTGAATTTTGGACTCGGTTTTTTTATCCGATGTGGGGTTCATGACGCCCGCTTGTTTTCACCGCCATAGTGGTTAGTCTGTGTGTATATATTTTCCGAATGATGACCCCCGAAAGGGTTTTTTGCAGATGCCAAAAGTTAAAGAAGATCCTCTCTCGGGCGCATTGGAGTACTGGAGTTTTAGAGTGTTGAAAAAAGACATCCATCTTCTATCCATTTCTCCAGTCCTCCGGCACTCCATTGCTCCAAAATAGATTGTCTTGGAGAATACCATGAAATCAAAATGGTTTAAAAGAACACTTAAGTTTGTAAGGCCAATGATTGTGTTTACCATAGGGGGCATCATATGGCTACAGGGATTCGTGGGTACCAGCGGCGCGGAAACGGGTGCTCAGCCGGCTCAAAAAAAGGACGTTACGTATAACCGCTTGAAAAACGAATCCAGCCCTTATCTGCTGCAGCATTCCACCAACCCCATCGACTGGTACCCCTGGGGCGAGGAGGCCTTTGCCAAGGCCAAAAAAGAAAACAAGCCCATCTTTTTGTCCATCGGATATTCCACCTGCCACTGGTGCCATGTGATGGAGCGCGAATCCTTTTCAGATGCTGAAGTAGCAGCTCTGTTAAACCAGGATTTTGTATCCATCAAGGTGGACCGTGAAGAGCGCCCGGATATTGATCAGGTCTATATGACCGTCACCCAGACCATGACCGGCCGGGGGGGCTGGCCCAATACGGTTTTTTTAACTCCCGACCAAAAACCGTTTTTTGCGGGCACCTACTTTCCGAAAGAAAACCGCTGGGGTAACACAGGGCTGATGGAGCTGCTGCCGAAAGTGGCTGAAATCTGGAAAAATGACCATGAAAATGTTTTGCAAAGCGCCGATCAGATTACCGATCTGATTGCGTCCAGACGCAATCCCAGCGCTGGCACCGCCCTCGACAACGCCATCCTGGCTAAAACCAGCAGCATGCTCGCCGAATTTTTTGACGCCGATTTCGGCGGGTTCGGACCGGCTCCCAAATTTCCGACACCCCATGTATTTGGATTTTTACTGCGACAATATCATCATACAGACGACAGCCAGAGCCTGGCAATGGTCGAAAAAACGCTGACCCACATGAGACTTGGCGGAATTTACGATCATATCGGTTTCGGCTTCCACCGCTATTCGACAGATGTGCAGTGGCTGGTGCCGCATTTTGAAAAAATGCTGTATGACCAGGCACTGCTGACGTTTGCCTATACGGAAGCCTACCAGGTCACCGGCAAAGAATTTTATGCTCAGACCGTCAGGGAAATTTTGGCCTACATATTACGGGACCTGACATCCAGCGAAGGCGGCTTCTACAGTGCCGAAGACGCAGACAGCGAAGGTATTGAGGGCAAGTTTTATTTATGGACCGTGCCGCAAATTCAGGAAATCCTGGGCAAAAACGAAACGGCCACCTTTAATAAAATCTACAACCTGGACGCTGAAGGCAATTTCGCCTCTCCTATGGCCGCGCACGCGGGCGGAAGCAATATTCTTCATCTCAAACAAACGTTACCGGACCTGGCCGGGAAACTGGGCCTGCCTGAAAAGCAATTGCGTCAGCGGATGGAACAAAACCGCGAGCAGCTTTTTAAGGCGCGCAAAAAACGCATTCATCCCTTCAAAGACGATAAAATTCTGACGGATTGGAACGGCTTGATGATCGCCGCACTTGCCAGAGCCGGCCAGACGCTTGACGACACCCGCTATACCGCTGCCGCTGTCAGGGCTGCCGATTTTATGCTGCGCATACTGCGCGCCGAAAACGGCCGTCTGTTGAAGCGCTATCGAAACGGAAACGCCGGTTTGCCGGCCCACTTGGATGATTATGCCTTTACCGTCTGGGGCTTGCTCGAACTTTACGAAACCACTCTTGAGGTGACCTATCTACAGGAGGCTATCCGGATAAATGATCAAATGCTATCCCATTTTTGGGACGATACCAACGGTGGCCTTTACATGACGGCTGATGATGGCGAGAAGCTGCTGATTCGCAGCAAAGACATCTATGACGGAGCGATACCCTCGGGCAACTCGGTGGCGGCCCTGAATTTATTGCGCCTGGGCCATATGACCGGCCGGCAGGAATATTTAAAAAAAGCCGAGGAGATTACCCGTGTATTTGCCGGAACGGTTAATCGCTATCCGCCGGGCCACAGCCAGCTGATGGTGGCCCTGCAATACGCGCTGAATCCAAATTACGAGGTCGTCATCGTCGGTCAGCCGGACGCCAAGGACACGCGTGCCATGCTGGCCGCATTGCGCAAGCCGTTTTTGCCCGGCAAGGTTGTTTTGCTGCGCCCGGCCGATAAAAACAAGGCTGCTGCCATTATTCGCCTGGCACCGTATACCGAATTTATGGTTGCCAAAAATGACCGCGCCACCGCTTATGTCTGCACGGATTTTGTCTGCAAGCTGCCCACCACCGATATTAACCAGATGCTGGCCAACCTGCAGGTGAAAAGTGACTAAAATGCCTAGAGTGCCTAAAATGTCTAAAATTATGGTGTCGCTCTGCTCCATCCTTTTTTAAAAAGATAGAATTCCTTAATTTTAGTCACTTTAGCTCATTTTAGGCATTTTAGGCATTTCTATAAGTTATCTAATAATGCCCACTTTAGGAACTGCCAATCCACCTCCCAGGCGTGTTCCCCGTAACCGCCTGCAGTCACGTATGCCCGCGGAATTTGCTGGGACTTTAAAAAATGATAGACAAGCTGATCTCTTTCCTTGAGCTGGGCCAGCGACAGTTTTAACTCAGCGGCCGAAGGCAATTCGTCTTTTTCATAGGGGTCCGCTCCGGCTAAAACAAGCGCCAGATCCGGCGGCCCGATACTGCTGAGTTTTTCAAGCCCGTCTTTGAGTCTGGCGAGGTATAGATGCTCTTCTCCGGCCGCCACAGCGATATCGATATCGCTGGGAACAAAAGATGGATTCAGTCTGCCCTGCCCATCATAGGCATCACCGTCCAGCGGCCAGCCGTTGGCCATATGGATACTCAGTGTGGTAATCGAGCTGTCTTCTTCGGTCAGCACGGCGGTTCCATCCCCTTTGTGGGCGTCCAGATCGATGACCCAGGCTGTGCGAATGGCATTTTCGGACTGCAGCTTGCGCAGGGCAATCACAATATCATTGACCACACAAAAGCCTTCCCCATAATCTCTTTTGGCGTGGTGCATTCCGCCGCCAAAGGCAAAGCAAAATTCTTTTTCAAGAGCCTCCCGACAGCACTGGATCGTTTCTGCGGCTTTTAATAAAAGACGATCAAACAGCCGGGTTAAGGGGTAGCGGGCATTCTCCGGATTGTAGCGATAGTAGCGGCCGTTTTTGTCAATCAGCTCAAAGGTTCTGATGATCTCTTTTTCAAGCTGATCGGAATATAAGCGATTCACATAGTCGGCCGAATGCACGCGCAAAAGGTCATTGCGGGTAATGGTTTCATTAACCCGATCGATGTGCCAGCTATCAATACGGGGGCCCAACGTAGTGTGGCTTCTTAATTTGGCAAAGGTGGTCGCCGCCCGGCTGCGTGGCAGCGGAATTTCAATACCGAATTCCGCAAGATCTTCTTTCATGTTGGGGTCATAAATGATCATAGCGGGTAGCGGATTTTGAGTTCTCGAGGACGACTACGAGGACGAAGGCTTATGCGCTTTATCGTACTCGTCCTCCTACTCGTCCTCGTCCTCGGTTGTTTTTTTATTGTGCCTCATTACACGATTGGCGGCATCCGCGCCCGGTGTGAGACATCTCTGCACCGCTGTCCGAATCTGCAGTCACGAGCCGGTGACCAGGAGCCAGAAGCGATAGTTTATAGGCAATTGGCTGAAGACAAGAAAATGTCGGTAAATACCGAGAAGAAGGTAATACCGAAATGACGAGCGCACAACCTTGTTTTGACAATCTGAGGAATTTTCCGTACAATACCTGCAACCAACCTGGCCACCTGTAAGAATCAACACAGACAAAACCAACACCGTAAGCAGGCTGATTGTTCGCCGACCGCTCTAAACATATTGCTTTGCCCGAATGTTGCTGTTAACGAATGTAGCCCTATTCGTCTCAGGCTATGCAGAATTAAAGGGAGGCTCAGATGCCGAACGGAGATAAAAGGCTATCGATCCCGTCTGAGGTTTTGGAACCAATCGATCGCGTAAGCGCCAACCTGTCAAAAAAGCCTTCCGGCAAAAAAATTATCCGGGAAGCCTCCGAATATGTAAAGGCCCATATTCGCCGCCAACCGCCCGTGCAGCGCTTTTTCAGTTTCATGCCTACCATGTTGACGCGCGTATCACCGTTTCATTTTAAAGGACGGCAAAAATCAACCGAATGGCCGCTTGTCCGGCTGGACTCGGGTGATGACAATTCGTGGGGCAGCATGCAGGTGGTGGGCGAACTGCTGATCATTTTTGACGAAACCATCTTGTTTTGTCTGCTGGCGCTGATGACCCGGCATGAAAGTGACGCTTTTGAGACTTCCCTGATGGATCTGGCCCGGATTGCGAGCATCGATCCCACACAGCGGAATAGCGCTAAAATCTGGAAAAGTATTCAGCGACTGGCGGGTACCCGGATTGATTTACAGCTTTTCAGCGGCAGAGGGAAGAAAAGAAAAACGGTAAAGGAATTGACCGGCTCGATCCTGAGTTTTGCAGATAAAGATCAGGCGGGCGGCTGTATTCGAATTGTCATCAATCCTTATTTTCTGGAAATGTACGCCGAAAGTTTTGTGACCAACATCGATATGAGCTTCAGAAGCCGCTTAAAATCTGATATCAGCAAAGCATTTTACCGCTTCTATCAGGGGCAATATGAGACCCAGGCGGAAATCGACATCACCCGCCTGGCCCAGGCTGTCAATTTGAATATCGTTCAGGAAATGAAACAGTTAAAATCAAAGATTCGCATCGGGTTGAAGGAACTTCAGGAAAAAGGATACCTGCAAGCCTATGAAATCACCCGGGACAATCGGGTGCGGGTATCAAAAACCAAAGACGCCGCTGCCAAATTTGAGAGCCAGATACTGGGCAATACCCATATTGAGTTTTTTGTCGATTAGGTTGAGCGCCGCCATTCGAGGGTCCGCAAGGCACTGTCGATCAATCAGGTAGTCTCGGCCTTAACGATCGCAAAGCTTCTCAACATAATGCGGAATGCTTCGATATCCCGTTGAAAATGAAACCGATCTGAGGCCGTAAACCGCAGGTTAAAAAAAGTATCCTCTTTGATAAATCCATAATAAAGCG